>JAYUQE010000568.1:0-19192 GCA_043756905.1 Burkholderiales bacterium
CCCATCACGCCGATGCGTTCGCGCCCGTCGTTTTCGGTTTCTTCCAGGTGCGCCAGCATGGTGGCCGCGGCGGTCTTGGCATCAAAGCCGCCGGCCACCACGATGTTCACCGGCTGCAAGGCCAGCAGGGCCAAGCCGGCGGCCAGTTCGGTGGCGGTCGCGGCCACGCCGTCGGGGCCGCCCTGGGCGTCAGCCGCGGCGGCGGCCACTGCCGCCACCGTGGTGGCAGCGTCGGCCACGGCCAGGCCCGAAGGCACGACCAGGCGGCTGGTGTCGCGCACGGCGTTGAACAAGTCGCCCGCCGTGGCGCCGACAAAGCTTTCCTTCAGCCGGCCCAGCGCCAGCGTCAGGCCGGCGGGCTGCGTGGCCGTGGCGGCGGTGAAGGTGGCGACGACTGCATTGGCCCAGGTGCCGGGCGAAGACGCGGTGAGCGTGAACAGCAGCGCATTGGCCGCGGCCTGCACGCGCCAGGTCATGGTGCGCATGTCGGTGCCCGCGGCCAGGTTGGCCACGCGCACGGCGTAGATGGTGCTGCCGCCGCCCTTGAATATTTGTTCTAGCGTGCGGCTGAGCGTCAAGGCCGGCGCCTCGGCGGTGCCGGGGAAGCGGTCGTAGGCGCCGAAGACATCGAGCGCCTCGCCGTAGCTGCCCAGAATAACCGCCTGATTGAGCGGCCCGCGGCTGGCGGTGCCGACCACGCCGATGTTGCCGGTGCTGATGCCACCGATACCGATCAGGCCTTCGGAGCGCACCTCGATGTACGTGCCGGGCAGGATCATTTCACTGATGACTTCGCTCATCGCGGTTCTCCTTTGAACAAATGGGCGGGCGCCGCGGCGCACGGTGTGTGCGGCCAGGCCGCGGTGGGGGATGGAAATGGAAACGTCATGGGTCAACCTCGCTGAAGACGGTGGTGACGATGGCGCCCGTGGCCGCTTCGATGGAAGTGGCCGCCACGCGCGTGGTGATGGGAATGCGGCGAATCACGCCACCCGAAGAATCGGGCCGGTTGACTTCGTGTTCGTACTCGAAGCTGTAGGCCAGGCTGCGCGAGCGGGCGTTGCCTGGGCTGCCTGGCAGCGGCAGCCCCACGCTGGTCGCCTGGCCCAGGGCGACCTTGCGCATGCCGCGCGGCAAGGCTGCGTCCATCGCTTCGATGACCGAATCGCTCAGCGCCGCGGTGTCGGCGGCATTGCCAGCGCGAATGTCGATGCGCAAGCGCCCGGCAATCGGCACCACGCGGCGTTCCCACTGGCCCAGCACGTAGGTGGCCTGCACCGTGCCAGCGGCAGGCAACGCGGTGCCGAACAGCAGCGTGCCCACCGCGGCATCGGGCCGCACGTCGAGTGCCCCCGGCGCGGCATTGACCACCGTGCGCGGCGCACCGGCCACGCTGACCTGCAAATCGGCCGACGAGAGCAAACCGCTCGTGCCATCGGCCTTGACCCAGCCGCCGTGCGGCAGCACCAGCGTCAGGCCATCGGCGCTGAGCAGGCGGAACGTGGGCTCTTCGGGCAACACCGGGTTGGCCAGGTCGATGCGCGCCGTCACAGGTAAGGCACCGTCGGTGATCATCGCCGCGCGTTCGCCCAGGCCGCCGCCCAGGCGGTGCACTTCTTCGAGCCACAGCACCACGGCGGGCAGTTCGTTGGCCGCGGCGGGTTCACTCACGCCCAGGCGGGCCGGCGCGGGCGTGAGCCGGCCGGGCGCGCCCAGGTGCGTGGCCAGGGCCTGGAGGAAGGCGGTCTCAGCCGTCACGGCAGTCTTCCTTGAGGTGGGCCCAAGCGAACGCCGCGGAACCGGCTCTGCCGGGCCGCTGGCGTTGCCCCCTTGAGGGGGCGGCCGAAGGCCGTAGGGGGTGTTTCATTTCACGCATAGCGCAGCGCGCGCAACGCCGCGTTGTTGGAATTGGCGCGCTCCAGGAACAGGCGCCAGAACTCGGGCTGGGTGTCGACCTCGGTGCGCACGGGCGAGGGGTCTAACCCATCATGTGACTTGATCAACGCGATGAAGGCGATGGCATTTGGAACGTCGGCCTCGGGCGCCGGCGCGGCGCTGAAATCGAAGCGCGCCAGCTTGCTGCCGCTTGCGGGCACGGTGATGTTCACCGCGTCCACCGGCGCGATGACCTGCCAGTTGGCGGCGTTGAACGGCGGGCTGGGCTGGCCGGGCGCCGCACTCACGGGGAAGTTGGGCAGGGCCCAGAACAGTTCCACATCCACCGCCGTGTCGGCCGCCTTGCGGTTGTGCACGCGCACGTAGACCACGTTGGCGCCGCCATTGCCGCGCACGCGGTCGGTGGCGCGGTCATCGCCGAGGTCTTTGAACTCATCGACCGGGTCGGCCGGCGCGGCGGCCACGACGATGATGTCGGGGCTGCGCCCGCCGTAGGCCACGCCGCCCAGGCGGCCGTCGTCGTCGAGGCCATCGCGGATGAACAGTTCGGGCACGAAGGCGTCAGCGCGCACCACGCGCAGCGCGGCGCGGCGCTCGTTGCGGATCAGCGTGGCCATCACGGTGGGCGGGTTGGCGGGTGGGTTGACTTGGAGCGGGTCGAAGATCGACGACACCAAGGCCAGCAGTGCCACATGCTGCCCGGCCAGCGCCACCGGCGGCACCCATCCGAAGCGCGCCACTTCAGGCTGATTGGGCGCAAGCTTGAACAGCACCTCGCTGGTGGCCACGCGCTGCCAGGTGGCACGTGGCGCGTTGGTGGCCGCAGCCGGGGGCGGCAGCACGCCGGCTTCCCAGTGCTGCCAGAAGTCAGCCTGCAAATCCGGCAGCGGCGCCGCGTTGGCCACCGCGGGCGTGTTGGCCGCGCCGGGGTTGGGTGCGGCGGCAAAGTACAGGTGTATATCCACAATAGCGCCGCGCCGCCAGCCGCGCGTGTGTGCTTGCACGTAGATCACATTCAACTCACCGGGGCGCAGCGTTTTGGTGCGCAGCCCTTCATCGAACTCCACCCCGTCAATCGTGGTTTCAAAGTACTGGAACGGCGCGTTGTCGATGCGAATGTCAAAGGCATCGCGGTCGGTGAGCAACTGAGGCAGCGGCGCCGGCGCCACAGGCAGGCGCGGGTCGCCGCCGAGTTTGGGCTGCGCGCCGCCGGCAGCAGGCGCGGTGTTCAGCGTGGTGGGGGTTGGGCGGGGGTAAGTCAAGCCGTCTTCCACCACGGTTTGGCGCAGGTACAGCCGGTGCGGCGGGCCGCCCGGGCCGATGTCGGCAGGGTAGCCGCGTGTGATGTCGCAGGCATAAATGCCGCGGCCGTACATCGCGGCCACCAGGCGATGGCGCGCGAAGGATTCCGGCAGCGCCGCCGCCACCGGCGCGGTGCGCGGCAGCGAGACCAGACGCATGTCATTCACCAAGCTCAGCGGCAGCAGGGTTTGCGGCTGCGGCGTGGGGTCACCCGGCTGCGGGCGGCCGCTGAAGCTGAACCAGCGCGGGTTGAAGGCCGGCACTGCGCCGTTGGCCGGCGGCGTGCGTCGCGGCGGCAGATTGCGAATGACGAAGACCCCGGCCAGCGTGCCGGCAAACAACGTTTGCTCTGCGTTGCCCGCGGCCTGTGGGTCAAACACCAGGCTGGTGATGGGCCCGCGCGGCAAGGCCAGCAGGGCCGGCGCGCCGGCCGCCGGGGCGGCCACCGCGGCCAGGCCGGTGATGGTGGCCCAATTCGCGCCGCGATCCAGGCTCAGGTAGACGTTGCCCTGGTGCGGCGCGGTGGTGCTGGCCGTGCAGGCGGCCACATAGCGCTCATCTTGCGGATGCACCACGATGCGTGTGACGATGTCGCCCAGTGATAGCAGCGGCGTGCGCCCAGGCGCAGGGGTGGTGACATCCGTCCAATCGGCTGGCGCCGCAAATGGCTGGCGCCCGCGCAACACCGCACCCTGCGTGGTGCCGACCCAGCGGTCTGCATTCAAGCCGCCACTGCTGCCATAGGCCAAGGCACTGGTGTCGCCACCGCCAAACAGCGCCGCGGGGTAGCCCAGCAATGCCCAGTTGGCGCCGCCATCGCCGGTGACGTAGGCGCCACCATTTGTGCGCCCGATCATGAAATGGTCGCGCGTGCCGGGGTCTGACTCCACGATGGCCACGAACAGTTGCCCGTGCGCGGCGGCAATGCCGGGCTCAATGACAGTGCGGCTGGTGGCAAACGAGTCGAACGGCGCCAACAAGTCGGCATTGCCCAGGCTGCGGCGCACGCCTACTACTGCGGCGCTGGGGTCGGTGACGCTCGAGGCACTGATGTTGGCAATGGCAGTGACGTAAAAGGTACGCGGGTCGAGGTGGCGAAACGCCATTTGCGCACCGTCGCCGCCGCGCACGTAGTGCCAGGTCTCGCCGCCAAAGCTGATGTAGGTGCCGTTGTCTTGCAGCCCACCGCCCACCATCGAGGGGTAGCTGGGATGGACCGCAATGTCATTGAACTGGCCGCACAGGATGCCGTAGCTGCGCTTGCGCCACGTGCGCGTGGTGTGCGGGTTGCTGACGACGATGTCGCTGGTCATGGCGATGCCGCCATCATTGCAAATCCACAGCCGGCGCGGGTCGCCGGCGTCGAACAAGGCGTCGTGTTGATCGGCGTGTTGGGCCGGGTCGCCGGCGTCGAAATTGGTCCAGTCGATAACCACCTCCCAGCTGGCGCCAAAGTCCAGGCTGCGCGCCACGTTGATGGCGCCGGTGACCAGCAGGGCTGGGTTGTCGGGGTGAACCGCGAGCACCAGGTTCCAGTTGGCCTGCCAACGGCCGCCGTCATCAATGGGTGGCACTGCACAAGGCGACCAGGTGTCGCCGCTGTTGGCCGAGTGGTAAACGCCTTGCAGCACGCTGTTGCCGTCGTCAGCAATGGCATACAGGTGGCGCGGCTGGCCGCGGCACACCGCAAGGCGAATTTGGTCCCAAGTGATGCCACCGCCCACGCTGCTAGGCGCCGGCAAGCCGGTGGCCAGGATGGCGGGCTCCCACACCGTGCCCGCGGCGGCGTTGGCGGAGTCGAAGCTGCCGCGATAAATGCCCATGCCGGCAATGGCCGCATACAGGCGATAAACCTTGGGCCGATCCGCGTTCCACCCGGTCACCAGCAGCACGTCACTGGTCACGCTGCCCAGCCGGGCCGAAGCCGGTGTCGGGCCCGGCGGCACGGCTTCACGTGTGAACACGGGCGGCTGGCCCGCGCCGGCGCCGGGCTCGCGCCGCCACAGTCCGGAGCTGCTTGCGATCCAGCAGCGCTCGCGGTTGCCAGGGTCCACGGCGATGCGTTGAAAACTATTGGCCGCGCCGTTCACACCGGGTGCATCGGCTTCAGCACGCACCTCGCGCGTCAAGGTGGGCGGGCTGGTGGCGAGGTCGCAGCTGTAGAAGCCACGCCCGGCAACCACGAATTCGTCAGCCTCCACCACGCCGGCATTCACCCGGTGCTGCACGCCGAATTCACCGCTGCCGATGTATAGGCGGTTCGGATCATTAGGCGCCACCGCCAGCGCCCCGACAGGGAACGCATGCTCGGCCGCGCCAACAGGCTCCCAGGTGTCGCCGCCATCAAGCGAACGAAACACACCGCCATGCGCGCTGCCGGCGTACAGGGTGCCGGGCACGCTGGGGTCTTGCACCAGGCAACGCACCCGCCCGCCGATGTTGCGCGCACCAAAGCTTGCCCAGGGAACGCTACCCAATGAACCGGCCGGGCCGTTGTCGGGCGGCGCGGCCAGGGCCGCTGCAATGCAGGTCTCAACCGCATCGTTGTACTGGTCGTACGGCATGCCCAAGAGCTGCAAAAAGGCAGCCTGGCGCTCGACCGGCACATCTGATTCGTTGTCTTCGTCGATGAACATGGTGTCAGCGAATCGAAAGGCGTTCGGACTCAGACCGGTTCGGCCAGGTCGAGCAAATAGGCCAAACCTTGCGACAAGGCCAGGTTGGTTTCACCGCCTTCGTGCAGTACGGTGAGGGAGGCATGAGTGTCGGATTCGCGGCGCTGCGCCACTTCCAGCCAGCTCTTCAGCAACGGCACCCAGCCCAGCCGGTTGGCCACGGCTTCGCCAGTGGCCACCGGCGTGGCGTGGCCGGCCGGCATGCCGGGTTGCAAGGCGTCGCTTCCTTCGGGGGTGCCATGTTTTTCGCTCACCGCGTGGCCGCCGACCAACATGCGCCATTCATTGACGCGGCGATGGTCGAGATTCCAGTTGCGAAACACCTGCCAGGCGGCGGGCACGTCGCCATGGCGCGTGTCGGCCACGCCGGTGCTGACGGCCTGGCGCTCGCTGGCCACCAGCATGCGCGAGGCCGTTCCCAGGCACAGCAGGGTGGCCAGGTCGGCGGCGCGTTCGAGCACCGTGTTGCCCTGGAACAGCGGCGTTGGGTCAGCCGGGGCATATTGCGAGCCTTCAAGCGCCAGGCGGCCGGGGCGTTCGTACGGCGCACCGGCCACGGCGGCGCTGAAGGGCGCGTCAATCATCAACTGGGTGGCCGACAGTACGGCCACCACCACACGCTCTTCTGGGCTGGCAGCCGCCGGCTTGGCGCGCAGCACATCGCCGGCCATGAAGTCGCGCTCAAAGCGCGTGCCGGTACCCACGATGCGCCGAAATACCGCCGCGTCGGCCGCCAATGTGCCGCCGCCCAACGCACTTTCGCGGTTGCGCGCCAGGCGCTGGTAGGAGGTACCCGCCACGATGGCCGGGAAGGCGAGGTTGACGCTCAAGTGCTGGTCGTCGCGCAGCGCCACTACCACGCGCGTGATGTTCGGCGCCAAGCCGGTGGTCTCTATCGCGTCGCCCGGCACGAACTGGTCTAGAAAACGCGCCGCGGCGCTGCCGACGATGTCACTCGAACCTGCCGCGGCAATTGCGTCAAGTGTGCCCAGGCCCGCCACCGCTGCCACATCGGCCGGCAACAATAGCGCGCCGCTGGTGCCCATGCGCACCGCCGCCACACCGCTTGGCGCCAGGCTCAGCACATAGGGCGCCTGGCTGGCCGCCGGCACGGGCCGGAACTTCACCACTTCAGTGGCGCGCACTTCCAGCGTGTCGCGGTCGTCGCCATGGTCGGCGAAGACCGCGCCGGTGCCGAGCTGCGGGTCGAGTGGCTCATCCGCCACGAAGCGCTCGACCTTCAACTCGCCGCTGAAGTTGCCGGCGTTGTCTTTCAGCGTCTTCTTCAGCAGTGCGCCGAACTCGATGGCGCTCATGGGGGCGATGGGTGCCAGCACCGTTTGCGTCGGGCCGCTGCCATCGGCCGCAAAGGCGAAGACCAGCGCGTCGCGGTCGCTGCGAACGAACAGGGTGCCGGCGCCCGTCCACCACAGCTTGAGCAAGGGCTGGCCCGTGATGGGGAACAGGCGCTGCGCCAGGGTGGCCGGTGCTGCCGTGACCGGCCCGGTGCCCAGGGTGGTGTCGTCGAAAAGCCGCAGGTAGTGCTTGCGGCCACTGGCGAAATCGGCGCGCACCACCTCGGGCGTGCTGTTGTCCAGCAGGGTCAGGAAGCCGGCCGAGATCAGCCACAGCACGCAGACAATAACGAACCAGATCACTGTCATGACCCAGAACCAGGTGCTGTCGCCCAGGCCGTTGTCGACCACGTCTTCAACGCCGATGTGCAGGAAGGCGACGAAGCAGATCACGAACACCAGCGCAATGCCGACCAGGCTGATCGAGCTCATGGCGAGCTGCCAGTGGCGCTTGTCTTGCCCGCCGCGCGCCAGCACGTAGACGATGTGGGCAATGGCCAGGCCCAGCGGCACGACGAAGAAGAACAACCAGCGCACCCAGTCGGGCACGTCGGTGCCGAGCGTGGCGAAAAAGGCCACCGCCAGGATCAGGCCAATGATGGCGTTGACCAGCGCGAAGATGGTTTCCTTGCCTGCGCCCAGGTAGCTGCCGGCCATCAGCCAGATGGTCATGATCAAGGGCGTGAGCGCATTGGCCGCCAGCGGGAAGGTCAGCACCTCGAACAAGGCGCGCTCGCCGTTGCGCTGCTCGGCGGGCGGCTTGCCGGTGAAGAAGGCGTCGTTGCCATCGCGCCGCAGGTGGCGGCCCTGCGGCAGCAGCGCCGAGAACGGGAACATCAGCGACGGTGGAATGAACATGAACAAGGTGGCCACCAGCCAGTCGCCATAGTTCCAGGCATAGCCGCGTTCGGTGAGCAGCCGGTAGCTGGCGTAGCCGTCGCGTATGAGGTCGGCCGACAGGGCCGGCGGCTGGTCCTTGGCAAGCTGGTCGTTGAAGGCCTTGGAGCCCGGCACACGCGCGCCCGCGCCGTAGGTGACGGTGGCCGCGGCGCTGTAGACATCGAAGAACACATCGGGCACCTGGTCGGGCGTGGGCAGCCAGCCGTTCCAGTCGCCGCCGCGCGGGTTGGTGCGCCGGTAGAGCTGGCGCGAGGTGCCTTCTTCCAGCGCGCCGCGCACCGCCTGCACGCTCAGGCGCGGCTGTGGCGGCACGGCCGCGCTGCTGCCCAGCTCGAACGCCACGGCATCCACGTAAGGCGCCGAGACCGCTGCGCTGGCGATATAGCAGGCATGGCCCAGCGCATAGGCGCGCATGTGTTCGAGCAGCACGCCGCGCTTCTTGGCATCGGTTTCGGCTTCGATGCGCGGCAGCACGTATTCGCAGAACTTGAGCAGGAAGTCGGTGCTGCGGGCCAGCACCTGCGAGCGCGTGGGGTCGGGGTTGCCGGTGCGCAGCGTGTCGTACAGCCAGGCCTGGCTGGGGGCGAAGTGGGCGGCGAACTTGGCGATCTCCGGCCCCACCGAGCCCATCACCGCGAACTGCGAAATGCCTTGCGCCAGCCACGGCGTGAAGCTGTCTTCGTCAAAGCTGGTGGCCGGCGCGGGCGGTGAGTTCAGCGCCGCCAGCGCCGTGCGCGCCAGGAACAGCACCTGGCGTTCAATCTCGTTCACCGTGCCGCCGCCCAGCACCTTGCCGCGCAACAGTTTTTCAACCCGCTCCAGCCGCTTGCGCGCCAGCAGCAACACAGAGGAATAGGTGATCAGGCCGGCCATGGTTGTCTGTGCCTCAGGCTGTCACAGGCTCACGTCTACCGTTATCGAACTGCCGCCGCCGCCCGAAGGCAGCGCATCCTGTAGCCGCTGAAAGGCCGTGACGGTGTCATCGAGCCCCGTGTCCACATCGTGCGCAATCGAGTCGAGCAGGTCGAGCACCGGGGTCATCAGTGCCTGCACGTTCAGCGCGTCGAGCGCAGCGACGATCTCGCGGTAGATGGCCACCGGGTCGGCCAGCAAGGCTTGAGCCGACAGCTTGGCCAGCACACGCGCCACGGTGTCGCGCAGGGCGTCGAGCACGGTGAGCAAGGCCTGCAAGGGGTTGAAGGCGGCCACTTGCGCCTTGAGCGCATTCACGCTGGCCAGTGGTGCGGCCAGCAAGGTGGTGGGCGACAAGGCCTGCACCTCGGCCACCGCGCCCTGGAAGACCTCGTCAACCGCGGTTTGCAGCGGCGCCAGGTCGAAGGCATTGATGAGCGTTTGCAGTTGCGTGATGGCAGCCTTGACCGGCACGATCACCGCCTCAATGAGCGCCAGCACGCGCGTGCGCAGGGCCACGAACAGCGGCGCGGTCAAGGCCGCCAGGCGGGCCGGCGGCGCCACCTCGAACAAGCCGCGCAGCATTTGCGGCACGCCGGCATCCGCCCCCGGCACACCGGCGGCGCGCAGCAAGGCGCGCAGGCTGCCCAGCAGCGTGTCAACAGGCTCGAACGTTCGATGTAACTGGGTGATGACTTGATCCACCTCTGACAGCCCCGTGCGGCGCAGCGTTTCGCCCAGCGTCAGCGCCGTGGTCAGGGTGGCCAGGTAGCGCTCGCGGTTGGCCACCAGTTGGCCCATCGAGGCCTGCACGTCCAGCCGCAGCGCCAGGCCGGCCAGCAGCGGGCGGTGGCGCGAATCAACCGGCAGCGCCGCTTGCAGGCTGGCCAGCGCCGTGCGTATGGCTTGCGTGCGCGCCAGCAGTTCGCCGGCCAGCGCCGCGATGTTGATGCCGCTCACCGCCGCATGCGTGCGCGCCACGGCGTCGGCAATCGCTGCGCTGCGCGCGGCCAGCTCGGCGGCACCCGCGCGCCGGCCGATCCAGCCCTGCACCACCACAAAGGCCGCCGGGTGAATGCGCGCGCCCGAGCCGCGGTGCCAGGCGGCGATGACGCTGCCCAGCCACTGCATGTTCACATCGGGCAGGTTGAGGGTGAGGTCGCGCGCCTGGCTCAACAGTTCAGTTAACTTGCCTTCGAGTTGTGCCGGGTCGATCAGCGCCAGCACCTGCTCGGCGCGTTCATGCACCGTGTCGAGCGCGCCGGCCCACTGGTCGAGCTTGAGGGTTTGCGTGACCTGCTGGCGCGCCTGCACCACACGCTCTTGCAGGGGCGCAATCAGTTGCGCCGGCGAATAGGCCTGCATGGCCGCGATGGCGTCGTCGAACACGGCTTGCAGCGGCGCCAGTTGCGCGGCCAGGTCGAAGCCGGCCACCTGGGCCTTGATGTTGTTGATGACGTCTTGCACCGGCTGCAAGGCCACCGCCGGGGCGATGGCGCGGATCTGCACCGCCAGCTCAGCCAGCTTGGCATCGAGCTGCACCAGGTATTGCTCGGGGTCGTGCTCGCGCAGCGCGGCAACCAGTTCATCGAACTTCAGCTGGATTTGTGCGATCGCCGCGTCGAGGTCTTCGCGTGGCGTGAAGCGGCCGTCCGGCCCGATGCCGATCATGCCTTCGACCTGGACCTCGAACGCGGCCAAATCAACCGCCTTGATCGGCGCCACGGCGGCGTCGACATCGGCCTTCATCGATTCCGGCAGCAGCCCGAAGGGCACGGCTTCGACCACGCCGGTGGCGGTGTCGATGGCCTGCACGGCGGTGTCGAAATAGGGCTTCAACTCGGCCTGGGCCACGGCCTGGGTGAATTCGCCAATGCGATCGGCCAGCGTGCCGGCCACGGCGTCGAGGTTGAGGCCTTCAACAAATTGCCGCGCATCGGCGAACAAGGCCTGTACCTCGGCCTTGAAGCCATCGACCAGGCCTTCCACTTCGCCCAGCGCCGCCACCGCGGCATCGGCCGCCGTGCCCAGCGCGGCGGCCACATCGGCCACCAGTTGGGTGATGAGCGCCAGCGCCTGGGTGATGGGCGCCAGCAGGGCGTTGATGGCGCCCACCAGGCCTTGCACCGGCAGCTCGACGATGACGCGCTTGACAGCATCGAGCGCGGCGCGGATCGACACCATGGCTTGCTCGATGAGCTGGGTCAAGTCAGCCAGCGGCGCGGTCAGCTTGGCGATGCCGTCTTGCAGCGGGCCCACCAGGTCGGCCGGGTTCCAATCATTGATCTTGCCGGCGAAGTTGGCGATTTCGGTTTCGGCCTGGCCGAGCAAGGCGCCGAGCGACTGGGCCGGTGCGCCGGCGAAGTCGAACGCCATGAACGGGCCCAGGCCGCCGAGTGCGCCGCGCAACTGGCGCTCCAGCGGGCTCAAGTCGATGTTGCGCAGCAGCGCGGCGGCGCTGGCCACTTCGAGCTGCACCTGGTCCACGTTCAGGTAAGCCAGCGTGGCTTCGCCCAGGCCCATGGCGGCGCTCAAGTCTTGCTGCAAGGCCCCGAGTTGATCGGCCGCCACGCGCACGGCGTTCACCACGGCATCGAGCGCGGCCTCATCGCCGGGCGGGGTGGCGGCAATGCGCGCGGCCAGCGCGGGTGCCAACAAGGCCATGACCTGGTCAACCTGGCGCCGCACGGCGCCGGCATCGAGCCGCTGCGCCATCACGCCGGTGAGGCGCTGCGATTCGGCGAGCACCGTTTCCAGCATCATCAGCCCGCCCACGGCGCGCACCAGTGAATCCACCGCCGGCAGCAGGCTGCTGATGTCGCGCACGGCCGGTGGCGTGCTCACGCCGGCGGCGTCGAGCACGGTTTGCAACAGCGTGGCTAGCACGCCGCCCTGCGAAGAATTGGCCAGCAGTTGCGACAGCCGCATCAGCACTGCAAACGTGCCGCCCTGGCGCGAGCCTTCAAGCTCCTGGGCGAGCTGCGCCAGCAGCGCTTCGATGTCGGCGCGCAGGTTGCCCTGCGTGGCCTGCTCGATGAGCGTGAGCGCGCTGCCGATGCCGCCCAGCAAATTGGCCTGCGGCACGATGGCGCTCAAGCCCACGCCGGCCTGGCTCACCAAGCCGGTGATGGCCGGGCCCAGGCTGGCGGTGTTGAAGCCCGCCGCGGTGGTGGTGATGGTGCCGGTGGCGCTGCCGGTGTCTGGCGTGGCAATCGCGCCCAGTGCGCCGGCGCTGCCGGTGAGGTTGGACAACAGCACCCCCACCAGGGTGCTGGCGTCGAGGCGAACGGTGATGTCGGCGTGCAGCGGCATGATGCTCAGTGGTGGTGCAACGCGCTGTTAACCAAACAGATCATTCAACGGCGCCAGCACGTCGGCCGCGCCGGCCAATGTTTCCTTGAGCTGCTTGGCGGCCGGCTCCACCGGCGCCAGCAAGTCGCCAATCTGCGGCACCTCGCCCAGCAAGCCGGGCAGGTCGAGCAAGTCCAGGCCCAGGTCAACATCCAGGTCGAGCAAGCCATCAACATCGAGCCCGAAGTCAGCACCGAAACCCGGCGGCTCCGGCGGCTCGGTGTATTCGCGCAGCACCAGACGATAGCGAAACTCCTCCGGCCGGGCAGCGCTTTCTTCAAGCGTGAACGAGGTGATCAGCACCTGTTCGAGTTCGCTTTCATTCACGATGTCGGCCACGAAATCGACCGGCTCGCCGGCGAAGAACTGGCCGCGCAGTTCCTTCAGGAAGTCATCGCGCGCCTGGTCGCCGGAAAGCGAGCCGAAGAGTTCAACTTCGAGCGCGTCGCGCCCCAGGTCTTGATGCAGGTCGCCTGAAAGCCCCGGCACCGGCAGCACCGCCAGGCGGCGCGATTCACGACTGGCGATGCCTTCGATGTGAGGCACTTCCCAGCGGCCGATCATCGGGCGCACGAGCATGTTTGGGCCTCAATCGCTGCGCGCCGGTGACGGTGGAATCAGGCGCTTGATGCCCTGCACGGCCGCATCAAAGACAAACCACGTTGCCAGGAAGGCGGCGCATTCGAGCGAAAAGCTGTGGAACTTGTAGAACAGCTCGGCCACCAGCCAGGCCGCGGACAGGGTGGGCAGTTGTTCGGCCAACAAGCGGCGCAACGGCAGTTCGCGCAACAGGGTGAACATCGATCAGCACTCCGCGAAGCTGGCGCGCCGGCGCCGGGAGGCTGACTGTTACAAGCCCGGGCCGCCCCTCCTATCCCTAGGCCGCATGCGCGTAATCACCGATTCCCGAACATCCCGCTGCACAGGGGAACATGCGCTTGCACAGGGGAACCGGGGGCTGCAGCGGCGGCGCGCCTGCTGCAACGTGCGCTTCCCCCTCTTGGGGGGCGGGCGACATGCGCCGCCTCCCTCGCGCGCTCAAGCGTCAGCGGCGTAGACGATGAAGCCGTGGTGCGTGGCCACTTTGTCGTAAAGCAGCCGCCCCGCGGCATTGCTTTCGTGCGTTTGCCAGTACACGCGCCTGGCGCCGGCCAGGCGGGCTTGCGCCAGCACGGCATTGATCAGCGCACGGCCCACGCCGCGGCCGCGCTGCGCCGGTGCGGTGAACAGGTCGTTCAAGTAGCACACGGGTTCGATGCGCGTGGTGCTGCGGTGGAACAGGTAGTGCGCCAGGCCGACGAGCTGGCCCGCCTCTTCGGCCACCAGCGCATGCACGGGTTCAGCCGCAGCGAAGAAGCGCTGCAATGTGGTGGCGGTGATGTCTTCGCCCAGCGCCGTGGCGCCGGCGCGGCCATAAAAGGCGTTGTAGCCGTCCCAGAGCGGGCGCCAGGCGGGCAGGTCGCAAGGGCCGAGGGGGCGGATGAGAGCAGGCGGGTGCATGGCGTGCGAGTTGGGCTATTCAGGCCGCAAGCGTAGCCGTTGTGCCAGCGTTCACCGGGTCCATAACGCGAATCGCCTCACGGCGCCGGCGGTGTGGCCCCGGCTCTTGGGCTCCGCCTCATGAATTGGGTTTGCATGCTGGGCCGGGTGCAGGCGGGCAACGTATCCTTGCTCAAACGGATGGAGCCCGGCGCATGTTCAACAAGATTCTCATAGCCAACCGAGGCGAGATTGCCTGCCGCGTGGCCGCCACGGCGCGCCGCCTGGGGGTCAGGACCGTGGCGGTGTACAGCCACGCCGACGCCAACGCCAAACATGTGCAAGCGTGCGACGAGGCCGTTCCCATCGGCGCCAGCGCGCCGCGCGAAAGCTACCTGCACTGGCAGCGCATCATCGAAGCCGCCCTGGCCACCGGCGCGCAGGCCATCCACCCCGGCTATGGTTTTCTCAGCGAGAACGAGGCCTTCGCCAGCGCCTGCGCGGCGGCCGGGCTGGTCTTCATCGGCCCGCCGGCATCGGCCATCGCGGCCATGGGCAGCAAGAGCGCGGCCAAGAGCTTGATGGCCAAGGCGGGCGTGCCCCTGGTGCCCGGTTATCACGGCAGCGACAACGACTCAAGCCTGTTGCAGCGCGAGGCTGATGCGATGGGTTACCCGGTGCTCATCAAGGCCAGCGCGGGCGGCGGCGGCAAGGGCATGCGGCGGGTGGATCGGGCGCCAGACTTTGCTGCCGCGCTGGCGTCTTGCCAGCGCGAAGCCCAGGCCAGTTTTGGCGATGCGCAGGTGCTGGTGGAACGCTATGTCACGCGGCCGCGGCACATCGAGATCCAGGTTTTTGCCGACAGCCAGGGCCACTGCATCCACCTGTTCGAGCGCGATTGCTCGGTGCAGCGGCGCCACCAGAAGGTGCTGGAAGAAGCCCCCGCGCCGGGCCTGAGTGAGGCGCGTCGCACTGAGATGGGTGCGGCCGCCGTGGCCGCCGCTCAAGCCGTGGGTTATGTGGGCGCGGGCACGGTGGAATTCATCGCCGAGCCCACGGCAGACGGCGACCTGCGCTTTTACTTCATGGAAATGAACACCCGGTTGCAAGTTGAGCACCCGGTCACCGAAGCCATCACCGGGCTGGACCTGGTGGAATGGCAACTGCGCGTGGCCGCTGGTGAACCCTTACCGCTGCAGCAAGGCGAGGTGCGCGCCAACGGCCATGCCATCGAAGCGCGCATCTGCGCCGAAAACCCGGGCGCAAACTTCCTGCCCGCCACCGGCACGCTGCATGTGGCGCGCTGGCCGGCGCATGTGGCGTTCGAGCGCAGCCCCACGCTGCCGCGTGTGGACAGCGGCGTGCGCGAGGGCGACGCCATTTCGCCGTTCTATGACTCGATGATCGCCAAGCTGATCGTCTGGGGGGCTGATCGGGCCCAGGCCCTGGCGCGGCTCGATGCGGCGCTGGCGCAAACGCACATCGTTGGCCTGCACACCAACGTGGCGTTCCTCAAGCGAGTGGTCAACACCGCGGCGTTCAGCAGCGCCGATCTCGACACCGCGCTGATCGAACGCGAACACGCTGCCTTGTTCGATGCCCCGGGCCTGGCGCCCGAAATTGCAGCCGCCGGCGTGGCTGCGCAGGCGCTAGCTGAAGAAACCGCGCTGGAAGGTGCCGACCCCTGGTCGCGCCGCGACGGCTGGCGCTTGCATGGCGCGGCGCTGCGCCGCTTCGACCTGGAACTGGCCGGCACGCACCACGCCGCCAGCCTGGCGCGCCTGCACGACGGCGCCACCCAGTTGCGGCTGAACGATGCGAGCTGGCCGTTCAGCGCACGCGCCCTGGGCGGCGCGCAGCATGACGTGAACCTGGGGGCACGCCGGCTGCAACTCGCCGTTTACCGGGTGGGCGAGAAGGTGGCGGTGTTTGCTCCGGAAGGCAGCGCCGTGGTCAGCGACATCGACCTGCTGGCCCACGCCGGCGACGCCGCCGCTTCTGGGGGCAGCCTGCTGGCGCCGATGCCGGGCAAGGTCATCGCCTTGCTGGCCGCGGCCGGTGACGCGGTGCGCCAGGGCCAGGCGGTGGCGGTGATGGAAGCCATGAAGATGGAACACACCCTGCACGCGCCGCGCGACGGCACCGTGGCCGAGCTGCTGTATGCGGTGGGCGACCAGGTGGCCGAGGGCGGCGAGTTGTTGCGCCTGGCGCCCGTGGTGCCGGCGACGCCGTGATCAAGCCGTCAACGGCCCAGCCAGCGCCGGGGCGAAAACCAGCGGCCCTTGCCGCGGTCGAGTTCCTTGGGCGGCTCCAACTCCACCGGCGCGCTGCTGCCGAAGCCCGACGTGGTGGACCACGGCGTGGGCTGCGGCACCGCGCCGCCGCGGCGCGCCTGCACCAGCGCTTCGGTGGCCTGGCGAAACTGCTGCGCCCAGCGTTGCAAGGCCGTGCCCGAAAACGTGTCGCACACCAGCAGCACTTCGCGCGCATAAAGCGGGTGCTCCAACATTTGCTTGACGTCAATGCTGTGGCCCGTTTCGCGCAGCAGCGCCAGCCGAATGCGGTTGGCCAGCTGCAGTCGTTGGGTCTGTGGGGTGGCGCTTTGCGGCATGCCGCGATTCTGTTCCGAACCAGGCCAGGGTCTATCCCCAATGCGGACGAAGGCGCCGTGTGGCGCATAACTTCATGACAAACCCGACACCTGCGCCGACACCTGCGCCGACACCCGAACGGGCGCCCACGCCCAGCCCGTGCACCAGCGTGTGCCGCATGGCCGTGCAACGCCCTTGGTGCGAAGGCTGTTTTCGCACGCTCGACGAGATCACCGCCTGGGCCACGCTGAGCGAAAGCGCCAAGCAGGCGGTCTGGGCCTTGTTGCCCCAGCGCCGGCAGGCGACGGGCGAAGGCTCATTCAGCGAGCAAACATCATGACCCCCATCACCTTCTGGTACGACCCGATCTCGCCCTACGCCTACCTGGCGTTCGAGCAACTGCCCCAGGCGCTGGAAGGCTGCTCGGTGGTGGTGGATTACCGCCCGGTGCTGTTCGGCGCACTGTTGCAGCACCACGGCCACAAGGGCCCGGCCGAGATCGAGCCCAAGCGCGCCTGGACGTTTCGCCAGGTGGCCTGGCAAGCGCACCAGCTTGGTCTGCCCCTGGCCGTGCCCGAGCAGCACCCGTTCAACCCGCTGGCCTTGCAGCGCCTGGCCCTGGCCTGCGCGGCCCCGGGTGGGCTGCCCAACCGTTGGGTGGTAGAGACGATTTTTCGCCATGTCTGGCAAGGGCAAGGCGCCGATGCGAACGCCCCGGATCGCCTGGCGGCGTTGGTTGACACACTCAAACCGCAGCGTGCAGCCCACAGCGCCGAGGTGAAGGCCGAACTGCGCGCCCACACCGAAGCGGCCATCGCCAGGGGCCTGTTCGGCGTGCCCACGTTCGAGTGCGCCGGGCGTTTGTTCTGGGGTGTTGATGCGCTGCCGATGTTGCGCGCGCAGATCCTGGGCGAAGCGTGGTTTGCCGGGCCGGCATGGGACGAAGCCGGCGCGCCACGCGCCGGGGTGCAGCGGCGTCCATGAGGCGGCCATAAGGCGAACATAGGGCGGCCATAGGGCGGCCAAAAGACGCCCTCAAGACACCTGTTTGTGCCACGCCACGGCGTGGCCATGGCTCGGCCTGTCGGCCCGCAATTCGGCTGCCGCCCGTGCGTGCCGGACCTGCTCGAATGCCAGCCCTGGCAGCATGTGCAGCCATTTGTTAAGGCTCGGCACAGCACCCCCAACAGAGCGAGCCCAAACCCCTAACACCTGCCTTGATTGCCTGGGCTGCGAAGCCTACGCTTGGCTGCTGCGCGCAACCCACACCGTTGCGTTTTCGTTCAGCACCCAGGAGTTGATGCCATGAGCCAGTCAAAGTCCAAGAAGCCCGCCGACCGCGGCCTGCCACTCGAAGTGCGGGCCAGCTTCAGCCAACGGCCTGCCGAATTGCAAAGCGTGGTGGCCTATGCCTTCAGCCAAGGCGGTGCCTTGCTCGACATGCAGGCGCTCGACAAGGAAGGCCGCGCCATGCTCACGCTGCCCGTGGGCAAAGAGGCTCAGGCGGTGCGCGTGGTGTTCGGCCCCGAGGTGGCCAAAGACCTGCTCGACCCCGGCGAACTGCTGCGCCGCGGTGGGCTGGATCGCCACATCCCCGTGCGCCCGAACATGGAGCGGTTGCCGCCGTTGTTGGTGGACATCGGGCCCGACATTTCCAGCCGCTGGGTCGGCCGCCTGTGCACCGTGAACGGCACCTTGCTCAAGAGCGTGCTCAGCGGCGGCGTCACGCTGCGCCTGCCGGTGTGCAACGCGGCGGTCGACATCTATGAAGTCGACCCCTGGCCGCTGATCATCGTCAAGCTGCCTGAGCTCGACATCGACCGTTTGCGCGACATCATCGACGGGCCCTGGCCGCCGGTGCGCTGGCCGATTCCGCCGCGCCCGCCCGAGCCGTTCATCGGCGATCTGACCTTCGACCCGCGCATCAACCCCGCCGTTAACCTGCTCTCGCGCGTCGGCCTGAACCCGCAGCCGCTGCCGCCGCGGCAGTTTGCTGCGATGGCCATGAGCCCTGGCCTCATTCGCGGCTTCAACCCGCAACCCGACCCACCCAGGGTCGCTGTGCGCAGCGCCGGCTGGCCGGCCGAGCTGCAACTCGCGGCGCGCGCCTCACGCCCGGTGTTCGAACGCGCCGTGGCAGTGCACCTCGAACTGTTGCGACCCATCCTGTGCTGGCTGTTCCCCTTGCGCGTGCGCAAGACCAAGCTGATGACGGTGATGACCGACGAGTGCGGCCACTTCCACGCCGTGATCTGGCGCTCGATCTTCAACCTCGACCAGCCCGATCTCTACTTCATCGCCCGCCAGCGTGTGTGGCCCTTCTTCTGGGTCACCATCTACGAGCCCACGCCGGTGGCTTGCCACACCTGGTGGAACTACGTTTGCGGCACCGAGGTCACGCTGATCACCACGCATCCGGCAGCGCATGCCTGTGCGCCATGCCCGCCGGTGATTGCACCCAATAACTGGGTGCTGTTCATGGCCGTGGGCAACACCTCGGTGTGGCGCATCCATGGCGCGAACGACACCACAAAGGTCGGCGCGCCGGGCCACAACGCGGCCCAACATGGCTTGCTCGACGACGCCGCGCCCTGGGGCGGCAGCCTGCGCCCGCGCCTGGAGTTCGACAGCTCGCTGCGTAGCGACCTGGGTGTCCAGTACTACCGCGTGTCATGCAAGCGCGCGAGTGAAGACGAAACGCAGTGGCGCCCCAGCACCGAGGCCATCAACC
>JAYUQE010000569.1:0-6577 GCA_043756905.1 Burkholderiales bacterium
TCTCGCGCCTGGGTCTGGGGAATCTGACCGGCCGCATCACCAGCCGGCACATTGAGCACCGTGCCGGCGCGCAGGCGGTTCATGTTGCCTTCGACAAACGCATCGGGGTTAGCGCGCTGCAAAGCCACCAACATCTGTTCGAGCGACACGCCGCGGCGCGCATGGCGCTGGGCGATGCGGCTCAGTGAATCCCCCGTGCGAACCCGGTAGTCGCTGGGCCCGGGCGATGCCTGCGCCGCCGCGGCCGGGCTGGTTGCGGGCACAGGCTTGGCCGCCACGCGCGCGGGCGCGCGTGCCGGGGCTGGTGCAGGCGCGGCGGCTGAAGGTGTGGGTGCCGGCGCGGCTGCCGCCGGCGCAGGCGCTGGGGTGGGTGCCGGCGTGGGTGCGGGCACAGGCGGCGCCGCAGAGATGATGGGCGCGGCTGCTGGCGCGACCGGAGCCGCCGCCTGGGTGCGCTGTGTCGGCGGGTCGAACAGCAGCGTGTACTCGCGCATCAGCCGGCCGTTGGACCAATTCAGCTCAAGAATCACATCGACAAACGGTTCCTGCACGGCGCGGTCACTGGTCAGGCGCAAGTAGGGCCGGCCGTCGGCGCGGCGTTGCAGGCTGACCTGCGTTTGCGCCATCACCGGGTTGTACTCAACGCCCGCGGCGCGATACACCTCCACCGGCGCCACGCGCAAGCGCAACGTGGCGGCCTCTTCGGCCGTCATGCTGTTGATGTCGATCTCGGCGCGCATGGCCTCGCCGATGGCCGACTGAACGACCATTCGGCCCAGCCCCAAGGCGGCGGCGTGCCCCGCGCTCAAGGCCAGCGTGGCCAGGGCCACGGCATGCAGCGCATGGCGGGCAGCATTCAAGGTGCGATCTTTCAAGGCGTCTCCCAAATCCAGCCGGCTGGCACTGTAGCCCGCCCAGGCCGACCCACGGCAACCTCTGCGCGCAGGCCAACCCGGCGGGCTAACCCCGGTGCGACAGAAATCACAATAGCATCAAGCATATAGTGTGACAAGCTCATGCAAAGGCTGACATTGCGGCTGAAACAGCACTGTTTCCGCGCTTTGGCCCAGTGCCCACAACGGCCCCAGACACCACCGCGCCTCATGCGCGGCGCCAGCCTCAGCCTTCCAGAAGTATCCGCAACATGCGCCGCAGTGGCTCGGCCGCACCCCACAGCAACTGGTCACCGATGGTAAAGGCACCCAGGTATTGCGGGCCCAGCGCCAGCTTGCGCACCCGCCCGACCGGTATGTTCATGGTGCCCGTCACCGCCACCGGGGTGAGCTGTTGCAGCGTGGCTTCGCGGGTGTTGGGCACCAGCCGCGCCCAGGCGTTGTCATTGGTAATCAGGGCCTCCAGGTCGGCCAGCGGCACATCGCGCTTGAGCTTGATGGTCAGCGCCTGGCTGTGGCAGCGCATGGCGCCCACGCGCACGCAAAGTGAATCAATCGGCACCGGCTCGCTGCCGAAACCCGGGCCGCGGCCGAGGATCTTGTTCGTTTCGGCGCCGCCCTTCCATTCCTCCAGGCTGGTGCCGTCGCCGCGATCGGCGTCGATCCAGGGGATCAGGCTGCCGCCCAGCGGCACGCCGAAGTTCGCGGTTTCTGCGCCGCTCATGCTGCGTTGGCGCGCCGCCACGAGGCGGTCGATCTCAAGAATCGCCGCGGCCGGGTTGTCGAGCAGGCTGCGCACCTCGGCATTCAGCGTGCCGTACTGGGTGAGCAACTCGCGCATGTGCTGCGCGCCGCCGCCCGAGGCCGCCTGGTAGGTGGTGGCCGTCATCCACTCCACCAAATCGGCTTTGAACAAGCCGCCCACGCCCATCAGCATGCAACTCACGGTGCAGTTGCCGCCGATGAAGTCGCGCCCGCCCTTGGCCAACGAGTTCTTGATGACGTTCAGGTTGACCGGGTCGAGGATGATGACCGCGTCGTCCTGCATGCGCAGCGTCTTGGCCGCATCGATCCAGTAACCCTTCCAGCCTGCGGCACGCAGTTGCGGGTAGACCTGCTTGGTGTACTCGCCGCCCTGCGCGGTGATGATGACTTCGCAGCGCTGCAACTGCGCAATGTCATTCGCGTCGCGCAGCACGGTTTCGCTGCGCGCCTGCGCCGGGGCCGGGCCGCCGGCGTTGCTGGTGGAGAAGAACATCGGCTCGATCAAGCCGAAGTCGCCCTCGGCCTGCATGCGGTCCAGTAAAACCGAACCGACCATGCCACGCCAGCCGACCAGGCCGACCAATGGTTGTTGTGCGAGTGCCATTTTCTAAAGCGCCTTTCCAGTTGTGCCTGGACCCCTAGTGTGGTGTTGCACGCTAAGCGCGACATAAAACCGCGTCTTTGCGCCCGTGGCGTTGTTGCAAATCCTCGCGATGCCGCCTGGCATCGCTGTGGTTTGCGCCTAGCCACAGACGCAAATCCATCGGTTTTCTTACGTCGCGCCTAGCATGCAACACCACACTGTCTTGCCCCGGCTCGCGTCGCCGGGGTCCAGGGTGGGGGCGATACGAAACCTGAGCGGCTAGCTCTTGGTAATCGTTTTAGTGGTTGCGTTGCCAGCGAGGGCGGCTACCACCGCATCACCCATCGCCACGGTGCCCACGCGCTGCGTGCCTTCAGACCAAATGTCGGCCGTGCGCAAGCCACTGGCCAGCACGGCGCGAACCGCAGACTCGATGCGGTCTGCGGCCTGAACTTGGTTGAGAGTGAAGCGAAGCATCATGGCAGCGGACAGGATTGTAGCCAGGGGGTTGGCCACGCCCTGGCCGGCGATGTCGGGCGCGCTGCCGTGACTGGGCTCGTACAGGCCCTTGTTCTGCGCGTCGAGTGATGCCGAAGGCAGCATGCCGATCGAGCCGGTGAGCATGGCCGCTTCGTCAGACAGGATGTCGCCGAACATGTTGCCGGTGACGACCACGTCGAACGCCTTGGGCGCCTTCACCAGTTGCATGGCGGCGTTGTCAACGTACATGTGGTCGAGCTTCACGTCAGGGTACTGTGCATGCACCTCGGTGACCACGTCTTTCCAGAACTGGAACGTCTCCAGCACATTGGCTTTGTCCACGCTGGTGAGCTTCTTGCTGCGCTTGCGCGCCGCCTGGAAGGCCACATGCGCGATGCGTTCGATTTCAGGCCTGCTGTAGCGCATGGTGTCGAAGGCCTCTTCGGCACCCGGGAAGTGGCCGTCCACCGCCGTGCGGCGGCCACGCGGCTGGCCGAAGTAAATGTCGCCGGTGAGCTCGCGGATGATGAGGATATCGAGCCCGGCCACCAGTTCAGGCTTCAGCGACGAGGCCTGGGTGAGCTGCTCGTAGCAGATCGCCGGGCGGAAGTTGGCGAACAGGCCCAGATGCTTGCGCAGGCCCAGGATGGCTTGCTCAGGGCGCAGCGGCCGATCCAGCTTGTCGTACTTCCAGTCGCCCACGGCGCCGAACAGGATCGCGTCGGCCGCCTGCGCCAGCTTCAGTGTGCTGTCAGGCAAGGGGTGGCCATGGGCCTCATAGGCCGCGCCGCCCACCAGCGCATGCTCCAACTCGAACTTCAGGTCGAGCACGCCCAAGACCTTCACCGCTTCGGCAACGATCTCGGTGCCGATGCCGTCACCCGGCAAGACTGCAATTTTCATGAGGACACTTTGTTAACGTTTCAGAGCAGGCGTTGGGCGAGCCAGGGCATGCGTGCCAGGCGCTCCGCCTCGAAGGCCTTGATCTTGTCAGCGTGGCGCAACGTGAGGCCGATGTCATCGAAGCCATTGACCAGGCAGTATTTGCGAAAGGCCTGCACCTCGAAGGGCAGCTCCTGGCCATCGGGTTTGACCACCACCTGGCGCGGCAAGTCCACCGTCAGGTTGTAGCCGGGAAAGGCCAGCACTTCGTCGAACAGCCGCGCCACTTGCGCTTCAGGCAGCACCACCGGCAGCAAGCCGTTCTTGTAGCAGTTGTTGAAGAAGATGTCGGCGTAGCTGGGGGCGATCAAGGCGCGAAAGCCGAATTGATCGAGCGCCCAGGGTGCATGCTCCCGGCTCGATCCGCAACCAAAGTTGCGCCGCGCCAACAGCACTGAAGCACCCTGGTAGCGCGCCTGGTTCAGCACGAAGTCGGGGTTGGGCTTGCGCACCACATCGGGCTGGCCGGGCTCGCCTTTGTCGAGGTAGCGCCATTCGTCGAACAGGTTGGGGCCGAAGCCCGAACGCTCGATGGACTTGAGGAATTGCTTGGGAATGATCGCGTCGGTGTCGACGTTCTCGCGGTCCAACGGCGCGACCAGGCCCTTGTGTACGGTGAAGGCTTGCATGGCTGGCTTTCGATTCAACTAAGCGATGCGGCGCACATCAACAAAGTGCCCCTGCAAGGCCGCCGCTGCGGCCATGGCCGGGCTGACCAAATGGGTGCGGCCGCCCGCGCCCTGGCGGCCTTCGAAATTGCGGTTGCTGGTGGAGGCACAGCGCTCGCCGGGCTCCAGCCGGTCAGCATTCATGGCCAGGCACATCGAACAACCCGGCTCGCGCCATTCAAAGCCGGCGGCCTTGAAAATCTTGTCCAGCCCTTCGGCTTCGGCCTGCGCCTTGACCAAGCCCGAACCCGGCACCACCATCGCCAGCTTAACGTTTGCGGCGACTTTCCCACCCACCCGCTTCACCACCGCGGCGGCTTCGCGCAGGTCTTCGATGCGGCTGTTGGTGCACGAGCCGATGAAGACCTTGTCGATGCGGATGTCGGCAATCGCCTTGTTCGGCGCCAGGCCCATGTAGACCAGGGCGCGCTCGATGGCACCGCGCTTGACGGGGTCTTTTTCCTTGTCGGGGTCGGGCACCCGGTCTTCGATCGACAGCACCATCTCTGGGCTGGTGCCCCAGGTGACTTGCGGGCGCACCTGCGTGGCATCAAGCTCGACCACCGCGTCCCATTTCGCGCCCGGGTCGCTGTGCAGGCTGCGCCATTGCGCCACGGCCACGTCCCATTCCACGCCCTTGGGCGCCAGGGGCCGGCCTTTCACGTAGTCGAGCGTCTTGTCGTCCACCGCCACCATGCCGGCACGTGCGCCGGCTTCGATGGCCATGTTGCACAGCGTCATGCGCCCTTCCATGCTCAAGGCGCGGATCGCCGAGCCGGCGAACTCGATGGTGCTGCCCGTACCGCCCGCCGTGCCGATGCGCCCGATGATGGCCAGCGCGATGTCCTTGGCCGTGCAGCCGCGCGGCAAGGCGCCCTCCACCTTGATGAGCAGGTTCTTCGCCTTCTTGGCCAGCAGGGTCTGCGTGGCCAGCACGTGCTCGACCTCGCTGGTGCCACTGCCATGTGCCAGGGCGCCGAAGGCACCGTGGGTGCTGGTGTGCGAATCGCCGCACACCACCGTCATGCCCGGCAAGGTGGCGCCTTGCTCGGGCCCGATCACATGCACGATGCCCTGGCGCTTGTCGAGGAACGGAAAGAAGGCGGCGGCACCGTGGGCGGCAATGTTGGCGTCCAGCGTGGTGATTTGCAGTTTGCTGATCGCATCCTTGATGCCGTTATAGCCATCGGCCCAGCCCGTGGTGGGCGTGTTGTGGTCGGCCGTGGCCACCACCGAACTCACGCGCCAGACCTTGCGCCCGGCCAGGCGCAGGCCTTCGTAGGCTTGCGGGCTGGTCACTTCATGCACCAGGTGGCGGTCGATGTACAGCGTGGCGGTGCCATCGTCTTCGGTGTGGACGACATGGTCGTCCCAGAGCTTGTCGTACAGGGTTCTGGCGGTCATGGGGGCTGGCCGGGTGGGTGCTTGAGCGCGCATTTTCCTGCAAGTGTCGGCAGCAAATAGAACTGTCCGGTTTGATAGCAAGTAACTTGTCCGCTTTCTTGGATTGATTGTGCGCTGGCTGCAAGGTGGCGTAGGGCGTAGCCCGAAGGCGCCTTGCAGCCCACGCACACGATTGATTGCACCCCTCAGGCTGCTGCCGCCCGGAGCACCTCCTCGGTCGATGCCAGGTGGCCTGCTGCGCTGTATGCCGCAAGCCTTCTTGGCCCGTGAAAGACCGCCAGCGTGCTGTCCACGTAGCGATGGACGCGCACGCGTGTGCGGGCATAGTGGTGACGAAACTCGTCGGCCGGGAGCTGCCAGCTCAATGTCTCGAATTTCACGCAGTTGTCGTTGCCCACCGAGCGCTCATGCTGCTCGCACAACACGTCGGGCAGGCTGCCACTGATGAAGGGCACATAGGCCGTCCCGGGCAGCGTACTGGCCACGCAAAACTCCCGGTTGTGGCCCGGACGATAGTGCTGCTCCAGGTACTGATTGGCCCACCACTGTTCGGTTAAAAGTCGAACAAATTCAACTGGTTAGCGGCATCCGACTGATCTGTTTGGGACAGATCGGTCTGCAAGGCGCATGAAAGCTGGGTTTTCTCGAAAACCGAGACCGACTGGATCTGTAGACAAGTGTAGAGAGAGGCGTCGAGTTGAAGCTCTTTCTTGACGATGGCGATGAGCACGTAGTGGCCACAGCGCACCACACCTGCGTCTTCACCGCGTTCTCGCTGTTGCCCATGAAATGCTTGATGCGCAGGTGCAGCTTGATCCACTTGAAGAACAACTCGACCTGCC
>JAYUQE010000570.1:0-6567 GCA_043756905.1 Burkholderiales bacterium
GGCCCGCAAAGGCCTCGGCCTGTTGTTGCAACTGGCCGCCGACATCAAAGCTGTAGCCGGCGGGCAAGGTGGTGGCTTTCACCAGTTCCTGCACCTCCTTGCCCACGTCGCCGCTGGGGCGGCCCTGGATGCCGGCAAACACCGCTTCACGACGTTGCAGGTTCTGACGCCGAATGACCTCGGGGTTGAACACGGGTTCGATGCTGGCCACGCTTTCAAGCGTGATCGGCGTGCCGTCCTTGCTGAAGGCCACCGGCAGGCTGCGCATCTGGTCGATGCGTTCACGCTGCGTTTCGTTCAGGCGCAGCACCACTTCCACCTGGTCACCATTCGGCGTGGTCCAGTGGGTGGCGACCTCGCCGTTCACGTAGGCGCGCAGCGATGACGCCAGTTGCGGCGCCGTCAAACCCAATTCGCGTATCGCGCCGGGCTTCAGCCGCACGGCGTAGGCCGGCAGGCCGGGCTTGGCCGAGAGTTCAACGTCGACGATGCCCGGGATCAGCTTGATCTTTTCGGCAAAGTCGGCCGCCACACGGGCCAGGCCTGCGGAGTCGCTGCCCAGGATGGCGATGTACACGGGGCGATCAAACCCCACCGAAGCATCGGTGCCGGGAATCTTGGCAATCAGCAGGCGGATCGCGTCTTCCACTTCCTTCTGGCTGCGCTGGCGCTCCTTGCGCTCCTTCAGTGCAATGTTCAGCCAGGCCTGGTTGCGCTGCCCGGCGCCGCCGACCCAGGTGGAGACGATGGCCACTTCGGGCATGGCACGCACGATCTCCTCGATCTGCCGCACCTTGGCGTCACTGCGCTCCAGGCTGGACCCCACCGGCATGCGCAAGGCCAGTTGCGTGAAGCCTTGATCGGTTTGCGGCACGAATTCGCTGCCCACCAGGAACGACAGGCCAATGGCGGCCAGGAAGCTGGCCAACCCCACGCTCATGATCACGCCGCGCGGGGTGATGGTGGCCGCGCGCCAGCGCCTCGGGCTGGCTTTGTCGCGCCGCGTGGCAACGAAGCCGCGGCCATAGGCCGGCAGCCACACGCTCCAGCGCCGCGGCGAAAACGCCCAATGGATCAGCCGTCCGTACACCGTGTGCAGCCCGTCCAGGGCGCGGTCGGTGGCACGGAGGGCGTGGCCGATGCCGGGCCACTTCTTCAGGTAGGCAGACGGTGGGTCTTTCCAGATGCTGGACAGCATCGGGTCGAGCGTGAAGCTCACGAACAAGCTGACCAGCACCGCCACCACCACGGTGATGCCGAAGGGGTAGAAGAACTTGCCGATGATGCCGCCCATGAAGGCCACGGGCACGAACACCGCGCACAGCGCGAAGGTGGTGGCCAGCACGGCCAGGCCGATTTCATCGGTGCCTTCGCGCGCGGCGCGAAAGTGATCCTTGCCCATGGCCACATGGCGCACGATGTTCTCGCGCACCACGATGGCATCGTCAATTAACAGGCCAATGCACAGGCTCAGCGCCATCATGGTCATGAAGTTCAGCGTGAAGCCGAAGGCATACACGGCGATGAAGCTGCTGATCACCGCAATGGGCAGCGTCAGGCCGGTGATGATGGTCGAGCGCCAGGAATGCAGGAACAGGAACACGATCAACACCGTGAGCAGCGCGCCTTCAATCAGGGTGTGCATCAAGCCGTTGAGCGAGCCCTTGACCCAGTCGCTGTTGGCATAGATGAGCTTCAGCTCCACATCGGGCGGCAGCGTCTTGCGGATCTCTTCCATCGCCTGTTTCACCGCATCGCCCGTGGCCACGATGTTGGCGTCTTGCTGCTTGAAGACGTTGAAGTTGATGGCGCGCTGGCCGTTGATGCGCGCGGTGGATTCGGCCTCGCGCTCGCGTTCCACCAGTTGGCCCAAGTCGCCCAGCGTCAACGCCAGGCCGTTGCGCCGCGCCACCACCAGTTGCTCAAATTGCCGCGGCTCGCGCAGGCGGCCTTCAACCCGAAGAATCGTGTCCTGGTTGGGGTTGGACAACAGGCCCACGGGCTGGTCGGCATTGGCTTCGCGCAGCGCGGTGGCAATTTCGGCCGGCGTCACGGCGTAGGCGCGCAGGCGCACGGGGTCGAGGTCGATGCGCACCTCACGCTGCGTCAGGCCGCTGATGTCCACCCGCGCCACGCCCTGCACGCGCTGCAGCCGCTTGCCCACGGCGTTCTCACCCAGGATCGACAACTCGCGCTGGTTCCTCCCCTTGGACAGCAAAGCCAGATTCACCACCGGCTGGTTGTTGTCGTTGTTGAAGCGCTGGATGGTCGGCGCCTTGGCGTCGCGCGGGAACGCGGCCTGAATGGCCGCCAGCCGGTCGCGCACATCCTGCATGGCACGGCCCATGTCGGCATCGAGGCTGAACTCGATGCTCATCTGGCTGCGCCCTTCCATGGCGCGCGAGGTGATGCGCTTGACCCCGGCGATGCTGTTCACCGCTTCTTCGATCGGCTTGGTCAGTTCACGCTCCACCGCCTCGGGGCTGGCGCCCGGGTAGGCGACTTCAACGAACGCACCCGGGAAGCTGATGTCGGGCATCTGCTCCACGCCCAGGCGCAGGTACGAGAACAGCCCCAGCACGCACAGCGCCACCATCACCATGGCGGCGAAAACAGGGTTGTTGATCGAGACGCGGGTGATCCACATGGCGCCGCCTCGCTTCAGCGCACCGGCGCCGGGCTGGAGGCCGACGCCACCGGCGCCGCCCGCGCCGCCACCACCGAGGCCTGGGCGCCTTCGCGCAGGCTCTCGAACCGCGCGGCCAGCACCTGCGCGCCGGGTTGCAGGCCTTGCAGCACCTCGACCCGCGCGCCGCGCGGGTCTTGCCGGCCCAGCAGCACGGTGCGCCGCGCAAGCTTGCCGTTTTCAATCAGCCAGACCTGGCTGTCGCCGCCGCTGGCCGTGACGGCGGCGCTGGGAAGGGTCAGGCGCTGCTTGTCGTCAGCCAGTTCCACCTTGGCCAGCGCGTATTGCCCGGCGCGAAAACGCTCACCGGCGTTCGGCACTTCAACCGTCACCGCGATTGAGCGCGTGCCGGCCTCGGCCGCCGGCGCAATGCGCGCAATGCGCGCCGCCACGGCCTGGTCATGGCCTTCCACCAGCACCTGCACCACCATGCCCGGCGCCAGGCGCGAAACCTCATGCGTGGCCACGTTGCCCAGCAATTCAAGCCGGCCCAGGTTAACGATTGAGAGCAGCGGCTGCTCCAGGCTCACCTTTTCGCCGGCCAGCACCTGGCGCTTGGCCACGATGCCCGAGATGGGTGCGACCAGCGCGGCTTCGCGCAAGCCAACCTGAACGGTTTCGAGCGCGGCTTGCGCCGCGTTGACCTGGGCCCGGGCGGTGTCGACCGCGGCGCGCGAGTTTTCCAGCGCGATCGACGAGATGAACTGCTGGTCCGCCAGCCGCTGGTTCGACGCCAGCGCGCGCTCGGCCTGCGCCAGTTGCGCCTGAGTGGATGCCAGCATGGCGCGGCGTTCGGCCACGCGGCTGGCTACTTCCGACACATCAACCCGCCCCACCACCTGCCCGGCCTTGACGCGGCTGCCCTCAGCCACGCTCAGGCTTTGCAGCGTGCCGGCGGCCTTGCTGCGCAGCACCACGGTGTCGGGAGCGACCAGCGCGCCGGAGAACTCCACCAGCGTGGTCAGCAGCGCCCAGGCCGGCTGGGTCACTTCGCGCGGGCTGAATTCCAGTGGCACATCGGGCTTCTTGCTTTCAACCTTGGCCCAGGCGAAGGCGGGCAGGTTGATCCTTCCAGTTTGCACCAGGGCGACCACGCCCGCTGCCGCAGCCAAGGCCAAACCGGCTGCCAGCCAGATCATGCGCATCTTGTTTCCTCGTTAAGCGGCGGTGCTTCCTGCCGCGGCGCCAGTGTAAAAGCGCCGGCCCGCAACCCGGTGGGCGGTGCGACGAAACGCAGCGCGAGGAGGATGGGCTGCATCGCCGCCTGCCCAGCCGCACCGCGGCGTGCGATGGCGGGTGCATTGGCGGGCGCATTGGCGCTCGCTCACGCGCGCGCCATGCGCTCACTGCGCGCACCCATCACGTAGCAGGCCCAGCCGGCCAACGCCGCCAGCGCCGCCGCCCAGAACACGGCGGCCAGGCCGAGCACCTGGCTCAAGGCGCCACCGGCCAGGCCGCCCACCACGCCCGGCACGCCATAGCCCAGGGTGGAGTACAGGGCGCTGCCGCGGCCACGCAGGGCCTCGGGGAAGTAGCGGCCCAGGGCACTGGTGCATGACATGTGGTGCGCCGCAAAGCTCAGCGCGTGCAGGCCTTGCATCAGCACCAGCAGCCACACCACCTGGCCGGCCGCGGCGGTGAGCGCAAAGCGCAACGCCGCGGCCAAGGCGGCCCACTGCAGCCAGCGCATGTCGCGCAAACGCTGGAACCAGGCGCCGGTGAAGGCGAAGAAGGCAATCTCGGCCAGCACCGAGGCGGCCCACATCAAACCGATGGCGCCTTCGCTGTAACCCAACTCGCGCAAGTACAGCGAGAAGAACGCGTACTGCCCGGTGTGGGCCAACACGGTGAGCATGGTGCCGGCAAAGAACCATTGCACCGGGCGTTGGCGCAGCACCGGCCACACCGGCAGCGGCGCCACGCTGCCGTGAACGCGCGCGGGGTCGGGCGGCAGCCGCCAGGTGGCCCACGCCAGCGCGGCAAAGGCCGCCAGCGTGAGCAGCGGCAAGCTGGCGATGCCCAAGGTCTGGAAGATGAACCCCAGCGCCGTGACCGCGGCGATGAAGCCCAGCGACCCCCACAGGCGGATGCGCGCATAACGCTTGGCATCGAGCCCGTCGCCATCGTGCAGGTGTTGGATCACCAGGGCCTCGCTCAGCGGCGTGAAGGCGCCGTTGGCCAGGAACAGTGCGGCCACGGCCAGCGCCAGCCACGCCGCGCCGGCATCGCGCAAGCCCCACAGCGCCAGGCATGACAGCAGGCTCAAGCCGGCAGCCCAGCGCAGCAGCCGCACCCGGCCGGCACCATGGTCGGCCAACCAGCCCCAGCCGTAAGGCGCGAGCACGCGCGTCCAGCTCACCAGCGCGGCAAAGGCGCCGATGGCCAGGGTGGAAAACCCCAGGCTGTGCAACCACAGCGGCGCATACGGGTTGTAGGTGCCCAGCGCGGCGAAGTAGCAGAACCACAATGCGCCGTAGTGGTGGGCGCGAAATGGTTTTTCCGGGGTCACTCGAAGACCGCGGGCCGAGCGCCGGGCCGCCCCAAGCCGGCCCGCGATCCCCTTGGGGGATCGCCAAACGTACCCGTTTGGCGAGGGGCTGTCACATTTGGCCAGCGATCGGCGGCACGGGCAGCACCACGTCGCCACACTGCGCCCGCAGGCGCAACGCATGATCCATCACCACCAGCGCCAGCATGGCTTCGGCAATGGGCGCGGCGCGCAAGCCCACGCAGGGGTCGTGGCGGCCGAAGGTCTGCACCACGGTGGGTTGCAGGTTGCGGTCGATGCTGGCACGTTCGGTGCGGATCGAACTGGTGGGTTTGATGGCGATGCTGATGAGCAGGTCTTGCCCGGTTGAAATACCGCCCAACACGCCGCCCGAATGGTTGCTGGCAAAGCCGCGTGGCGTGAGTTCATCACCATGCTGGCTGCCCTTTTGCGCCACGCTGGCAAAGCCGGCGCCGATTTCCACGCCCTTCACGGCGTTGATGCCCATCATGGCGTAGGCGATGTCGGCGTCGAGCTTGTCGTACAGCGGCTCGCCCAGGCCCACGGGCATGCCGCTGGCCTTGACCGTGAGCCGCGCGCCGCATGAATCGCCCGCTTTGCGCAGCGCGTCCATGTGCGCTTCGAGCTGCTCGATGACGCTGGCATTGGCAGCGAAGAACGGGTTGTTGGCGATGTGCTGTTCGCCTTCAAACGGTACAGATAACTCACCCAGTTGCGTCAGCCAGGCGACGAAGCGGGTGCCGTGCTTTTGCGCCAGCCACTTCTTGGCCACGGCACCGGCGGCCACCATCGGCGCGGTTAACCGTGCCGATGCGCGGCCGCCGCCGCGTGGGTCGCGCAGGCCGTATTTGCGCCAGTAGGTGTAGTCGGCATGGCCGGGGCGAAAGGTGTCGAGCAGGTTGCCGTAGTCCTTGCTGCGCTGGTCGGTGTTGCGGATCAGCAGCGCGATCGGGGTGCCGGTGGTTGTGCCTTCGTAAACGCCGGACAGAATTTCCACGGCGTCGGCCTCGTTGCGCTGGGTCACATGCCGGCTGGTGCCGGGGCGGCGGCGGTCCAGGTCGGGCTGGATGTCGTCAACGCTTAAGCCCAGGCCGGGCGGGCACCCGTCGATCACGCAACCGATAGCCGGGCCGTGGGATTCGCCGAAGTTGGTGACGCGAAAGTGTTCGCCGAAAGTGCTGCCGGGCATGGGTTGATGTCTGCAAAAAACAAGGGCCCGGTTCGATGCGAACCGGGCCCCGGATTGTGACAGTGCGACTGAGAGCCTGTTAACGAATCCAGCACACCCGCTCGGCCGCCCCAGCCGGCGCCGCTCGTCGTTGCAAATGCTCGCCATAGCCCGAGCTATGGCTGTGCTTTGCGCCTAGATCGA
>JAYUQE010000571.1:0-19106 GCA_043756905.1 Burkholderiales bacterium
GCCAACACCGGCGTGAACGCCGCCGTGCTGGCCGAAGCGGCGAAGAGCCGGCACCTGATCTTCGGGCGCAAGATGGGTTTTTGCATGATCGACTCCAGGCGCTACATCAGCACCGCAAGCGCCACACCGACCTTTGAATACTGCCTGTCAAACCAGGGCTTGTCGGCCGGCTGGACCGACCTCTACGGCGCCAACCTCGACGGCCAGTACATCGACCTTGGGAACTTGAAAGAAGGCCTGTACGTGCTCGAAGTGCATGTCAACGCCGAGCACTTCCTGCCTGAGTCGAACTACACCAACAACAGTTCGGCGGTGCGCGTGCGCTACCTGCCCAAGCGCGGCTCGACGCCGGCGCAGCTTGAAGTGTTGGAAGTGCTGGCGCCACCGCTTTGATGCGCGCGCCGGCCATCGGCCGCCACCTGCGCCGCCACTTTCAAGCCGGCAGGTTCAACCAGCGCCGCGCATTGCCACTGCGCAGGCCGAGCACCAACCCGGGCTGGCCCAAGGCGGCGATGCTGCCGGCCGGGTCTTCATCCATGATGCTGAACGGGTAGTCGCTGCCGGCCATGATTTGCGTGGCGCCGAACACGTCCACCAGGCGGTGCAAGGTTGGCGCGTCGTAAACCAGGTCGTCGTAGTACATGGCCCGTGCGGCCAGCAGGGGGTCGCCCTGCAACGCGTCGCGCACGCGCGGCATGCAGCGCCAGGCGTGGCGCAGGCGCGGCAGCAAGGCGCTCAAGGTGCCACCGCCATGGCTGAAGGCGATGCGCAGGTTCGGCACGCGCGCCAACGTGCCGGCGGTGATGAGCGACGCCGCGGCCAGCCCCACTTCGCCGGGGAAGGCCAGCACCTGCTCCAGGTTGGCCGGGCCCACCAGGCGGCCCATGCCGCTGGGCCGCAGCGCATGCACGAACACGGCCGCACCCAGGCGCGCCGCAGCCTCGAAGAAGGGCAGGAAGCGCGCGTCGCCAATGGCCACGCCGTTCACGTTGCCGGCAATCTCCACGCCGGCCAGGCCCAGCGTTTCAACCGCATGCTCCAGCTCGCGCAGCGCCAAATCCATGCCTTGCAACGGCACGGCGCCCAGGCCAACAAACTGGCGCGGCGCCTGCGCCACCATGGCCGCGACGTGCTCGTTGAGAAACCGGCACATGACGGCACCGTCTTCGGGCGCGAGCCAATACGACAGCAGCTCGGGCATGGGCGACAGCACTTGGCGCGTGACGCCGCGCTGCGCCATGTCGGCCAGCCGCACGCGGCAAGACCAGCACTGGTGGCTCACCGTGCGGTAGACCTTGCCCGAGACCATCACATGCGCGTGGCAGGCTTGCGCCGGCGCCATGGCCGGCCACGGCGCGCCGAGGTGGCGGCCGATGTAGGGCGGAAACGTTTCGGGCACCACGTGGGTGTGCACGTCAATCAACTCATTCGTTAACACCGGGCGCCTGCTCCCTTGAGTGTGGTCTTGTGATGGGCGACGCTCACAGCATCGTGCTCCCGCCGTTCACGCTGAGCACCTGGCCGGTGATGAACGAGGCTTCGCGCGAAGCCAGGTACAGCACGGCCGAGGCCACCTCGCTCAGCTCCGCCGCGCGGCCCATGGGAATCACATTCAGGAAGCGCGCCGCCAGCGCCGGGTGGGCCACCACATAGGCGGCCAACTGCGCGCTGTTCACCGCGCAAGGCGCCACCGTGTTGACGGTGATGCCGCTGGTGGCGAATTCACGCGCCAGCCCGGTGGTCAGGCCGTGCACGCCGCCCTTGGCCGCGTTGTAGGCGGCGTGGTCGGGCAAGCCGTTGCGCACCGAATCGGCGCCGATGTTGACGATGCGGCCATAGCCCTGGGCCAGCATGCCGGGCAGGAAGGCGCGGGTGCACCACAGCACCGTCCACAGGTTGCGATCGACCGTGGCGCGCAGCGTGTCGGGGGTGTGGCTCAGGAAGGGCAGGATCACGCCGCCGCCGGCGTTGTTCACCAGCACCTGCGGTGCGCCGAAGGTGGCGTGCGCCTGCGCAAGCAAGTCCGCCGCCGCATCTTCATTGGCCAAATCACCGGCCACCGCCAACGTGCGCACGCCATGGGCCTGGGCCAGCCGCGCCGCTTCGCTTTGCATCAACTCGCCGTTCAAATCGGCCAGTACCAGCGCGGCACCCTCGGCTGCAAAGGCCGCGGCAATGGCCAGGCCGATGCCCTGCGCCGCGCCGGTGACCACCACCACCTGGCCGGAGAAACGACCAGGGCGGCCCGCGGCGGGCGATGAGGGGTTCTCGTTCGGCATGGGCAGGGCCTTGGGTTAAGAAACCATGGTAGGAACCGCCCTGATGCAAGCGATGCAGGTTTACCCTGGATCGTTCACCAGCGTACGATCCCGGAAAAGCCGGCTTGCAGACCAACCGGTCTGATTGTTTCAGCTGCTGGAGCCACCCCATGAGCGCCGTTGTGCAAGCACCTGTCTCACTGATCCGCGGCCCGGCCACGCCCATGGTGCGGGCTGACGCGCAGGCCGGCATCTTCCAGGTCGCCCGCCGCGCCTTCACCGAGATGGGCGTGATGGAGTGCGAATACGAAGCCGTGTTCGACCGCTGCTGGCTCTACCTGGGCCATGAAAGCGAGTTGGTCAGGCCGGGCGACTTTCTCACCCGCAGCGTGGCACGGCGCAACATCCTGTTCACGCGCGACGCCGCCGGTGCGCTGCACGCCCTGTTCAACACCTGTTCGCACCGCGGCGCCACGGTGTGCCGCGAACGCCGCGGCAACGCCAAGGTCTTTCAATGTTTCTATCACGGCTGGGTGTTCGGCTGCGACGGCAAGTTAAAAGGCCAGCCCGGTGAAGAACGCTATACGCAGGCGCACCGCGAAAGCGGCCAGGGCAACCTCACCGCCGTGCCGCACTTTGCCGTGCACGCGGGCTTTTGCTTCATCAGCTTCAACCCCGACGTGGTGCCGCTGCTGGACTACCTGGCCGGGGCGAAGGACTACCTGGAACTCATCGCCGCGCACAGCGGCTCGGGCATGGCCATCGTCGAAGGCGCGCAGGAATATTCGATCCGCGCCAACTGGAAGCTGCTGGCTGAAAACAGCATCGACGGCTACCACGCCACCACCACGCACGCCAGCTACCTCGACTACCTGATGAACACCAATGGCAGCCTGGCCAAGGTGCCGATTGCGGGCCGCGCCCACGACCTGGGCAACGGCCACGCCGTGCTGGAATACACCGCGCCGTGGGGCCGGCCCATCGCCCAGTGGGTGCCCATGTTTGGTGACGCAGCCAAGCAGGAGATGGCCGACATCCAGGCCGAACTGGCGGCGCGCCTGGGTGACGACAAGGCCCGGCGCGTGGCCGGCAGCAACCGCAACCTGTTGATCTTCCCGAACCTGGTGATCAACGATGTGATGGCTGTGACCGTGCGCACCTTCTACCCGGTGGCGCCCGGGCAGATGATGGTCAACGGCTGGGCCCTGGCGCCCAACGAAGAATCGGAGCGCGCGCGCAAATACCGGCTGTACAGCTTCCTCGAATTCCTCGGCCCGGGCGGCTTTGCCACGCCCGACGATGTGGAAGCGCTTGAAAGCTGCCAGGCCGGCTTTGCCAATGCCGGCGCGGCGGCATGGAGCGACATCTCCAAAGGCATGGGCAACCCCGCGCCGTCGTTCGACGATGAATTGCAAATGCGCGCGTTCTGGACGCGCTGGAACGAACTCATTGCGGCAGACGCACGCTGAGGAGCCGGCCATGCCCAACACCCTGACCCGCGCGCAAGCCGAGGACCTCTTGTTTGAAGAAGCTGATTTGCTGGATCAATGGCAGCTCAACGAATGGTTAACTTTGTTCACTGCCGACGCCACGTATCAAGTGCCTTCCACCGATTTGCCGCCCGCAGCCGACCCGGCCAAGAGCCTGTTCTACATTGCCGACGACCGCACGCGCATGAACGAACGCGTGATTCGCTTGATGAAGAAAACCGCGCACTCCGAACAACCGCGTTCGCGCACCCGCCACCTGGTGAGCAATGTGCGCGTGGGTGTGACGCAAGACACGGCGCAGGGCGGTGAGGTGCCCGTGAGCGCGGCCTTCGTCACCTTTCGCACCAAGAACGGCGTAACCGACACCTACATGGGCCGCGCGTTGTACCGCCTGCGCCAGGTGGAAGGTGCCTGGCGCATCTGCGCCAAGCGCTGCGAACTCGATCTCGACGGCCTGCGCCCGCATGGGCGGGTGAGCATCATCCTGTAAAGACGCGCCATGACTGCACCGTTTCGCTACCGCAAGCTCGGTTACGCCGCGTTGACGGTGACTGATCTCGAACGTTCGCTGCATTTCTATCGCGACCTGCTCGGCCTGGACTTGGTTGAGCAAGCCGGCGACACCGCCTACCTGCGTTGCAGCCGCGACCATCACAACATCGTGCTGTGCCAGGGCGCGAAACCCGGCCTGAAGCGCCTGGGCTTCGAACTCGAAAGCGAGCATGGGGCCGACAAGGCCTTCGCCCACTTCCAGGCGCTGGGCCTGAACCCGCAACCCTTGCCGCCGGCACAGTGCCAGGCGCTGAAACAGGGCCCGAGCTTTCGCGTGCGCGAGCCCAACTGTCAGCTCGAATTCGAGTTCTACGGCAGCACCACCGTGCTGGCCCGGCCCTATGTGCCCACTGTGGCGCAGATCGCGCGCCTGGGCCATGTGGTGATCGGCACGTCGAGCTTTGCCGATACACGCGAATCGCTCACGCGCAGCTTCGGCTTCGTCGTCTCAGACTTCGTTGAAGACCGCTTCGCCTTCATGCGCTGCTACCCCAACCCGTTTCACCACAGCCTGGCAGTGGGCGCGAGCGACAGCAACCATCTACACCATGTGAACTTCATGGTGACCGACATCGACGACGTGGGCCGCGCCTGGCACCGCATGAGCAAGGCCGGCGTGAAGATCGCCTTCGGCATGGGCCGCCACCCGCCATCGGGCAGCGTGTTCCTGTACTTCTACGACCCCGACGGCATGACCGTTGAATACAGCTTCGGCATGGAAGAGTTTCCCGAAGTGGGCGCGCGCCAGCCGCGCAGGCTGGAGCCGGTGCCCGAATCGCTCGACACGTGGGGCGCCGTGCCCGACGCGCAGTTCGGCAAGGTCGGCAGCATTGAGGCGGCCTGAGCGCTTTGCTTCGATTCATGCCTGAACCCACGCTGACGCCACTGTGCCCACTCGATGAAGTCTGGGAAGGCGCCATACGCCTGGCCGAGTTGCCCGACGGCCGGCGCCTGGCCCTGTACAACATCGACGGCGAAGTGCTGGCCACTGACGACACCTGCACCCACGGCGCGGCGTCATTGTCTGAAGACGGCAGCGTTGAAGGGCCGTATGTGGAATGCGGCTGGCATAACGGCCGCTTTGATGTGCGCAGCGGCGAAGCCTGCGCCATGCCGTGCAGCGAGCCGCTGCGCTGCTGGCCGCTGCGGGTGGTGAACGGCATGGTTTACCTGATCGAGACACCCGATGCCACTGAAGCCGAACCCGCCATGGTGGGCACATGATCGCCCACCGCTGCCTCGAAAGGACTGACCATGAACGCCCCTGAACGCATCCGCCCCGCCTTCCTCGACAACCAGACCAAGGTCTGTTCATCGACGGCAAGAGCGTGCCGGCCCTCAGCGGCCTAACGTTCGAGACGATCAGCCCCAGCACCGGCCTCGTGCTGGCCAAGGTGGCGCAGGCGGGCAAGGAAGATGTCGATCTGGCCGTGGCCGCCGCGCGCCGCGCCTTCGATGGCGAGTGGAGCCGCTTCAAGCCGTTCGACCGCCAGCAAGTGCTGCTGCCCCTGGCCGAGCTGGTCGACGCCCACTACGACGAACTGGCCATGCTCGACACGCTGGACATGGGCGGCCCCATTTCGCGCACCCTGCTCGGCCGTAAGCGCGCCGTGGCCATGCTGCGCTACTACGCCGGCCTGGCCACCACCACGCAGGGCAGCACGATTCCGATTTCAACGCCCGGCGAATTTCATTGCTATACGCGCAAGGAACCGGTAGGCGTGGTGGGCGCCATCAACCCCTGGAACGGCCCCATCGGCCTGGCCATCTGGAAGCTGTGCCCGGTGCTGGCCAGTGGCTGCACCGTGGTGTTAAAACCGGCCGAGCAGGCGCCTCTTTCGCCGCTGCGCCTGGCCGAGCTGTGCATGCAGGCCGGCATCCCGGCCGGCGTGGTGAACGTCGTCACCGGCTTTGGCGATGCCGGCGCGGCGCTGGCCGAGCACCCCGGCGTGGACAAGATCGCCTTCACCGGCAGCACCGAAGTCGGCCAGAAAATCGTTCGCGCCGCGGCCGGCAACATGAAGCGCATGTCGATGGAACTTGGCGGCAAATCGCCCGACATCGTGTTTGCCGATGCCGACATCGAAGCCGCCATTCCCGGCGCCGCCATGGCCGTGTTCAGCAACTCTGGCCAGATTTGCAGCGCCGGCACGCGGCTGTTCGTGCAGCGGCCCATCTACGAAGAATTCGTAGCCCGCGTGGCCGCCTATGCCAAGACCCTGAAGGTGGGCGACCCGCTCGACGAAGCCACACAACTCGGCCCCGTGGTCAGCGCCGAGCAGCTTGAGCGCGTGACCGGCTACATGGCGCTGGGCCGCGAACAAGGCGCCCGCGCCGTGACCGGCGGCCAACGTTTGACATCAGGCAACCTGGCCCAGGGCTACTACGTCGAACCCACGGTGTTTGCAGATGTGCGAGACGACATGCGCATCGCCCGCGAAGAAATCTTCGGCCCCGTGATCTCGGCCCTGCCGTTTGACACGCTTGAAGAAGCTATTCGGCGCGCCAACGATTCCAGCTATGGCCTGGGCTCAGGCGTGTGGAGCCGCAATGTGAACACCATCCACAAAGTGGCCCACGCCCTGCGCACCGGCACGGTGTGGGCCAACTGCTACCAGATCATGGACCCGGCGATTCCGTTTGGCGGCTACAAGATGAGCGGGTTTGGCAGGGAGTCGGGGGTGGAGCATATGAACGAATACTTGTAGACCAAGGCGGTGGTGGTGAAGTTGGAGTGAGGGTGGCGCATGCGCCCGTCGGCCATACGAATCGGTACGCTGATGGGCGACGGCGGAGCATGGCGGCGAAGCGGACTGGAGCAGGTCGTTTAACGATTTGGTGGGCTGCCCGCGACCTGGCGACGATCAGTATGTATAAAACTGACCTTCGTCATCGCATTTGGTCACCACCGTAGTAAACGCTCAGCGCGACTTGTGGCCTTCCATGTTGGCTCGGCGTTACCATGATGACCGGGAGGCAATGCAGTTTGACAACAGTCGCCGACGCGCAGACGGCCATCATACGAAGGAAGCAGCTGGTCGCACCGATGGCATGGGCGAAGAAGCTCAATCATGCGGAGCCGGTCTGGTACGAGTTCCGCTCGGCACTTGAGTTCGAGGACGACCCGACTGAGACGCCGGAAGGCTTGTTGATCGTGTGCCAGTGGAAGCGCAAGGACGGGGTGAAGCCCGAGAACTGGACATTTGGACTCCTATACGGTGGTGTGCGCATCTACGCCATCGACGTCCAGCCGCTCACGCACCACACGAACAAGCTCGGCAAAGGCCGCCCCTTTCACCGGCAACGCATCAGCGGTAACCATGAGCACACCTGGTCAGAAGAGGGGTATGGTTACGCTGAGCCTTTCACCTTGAGGCCGCTCGACGGTCCACGAGCTTGGAATGAGTTCCTATACCGCGCCGGCATTTCCGACGACCCATTCGTGCACCCTGATAAGGCCATCAACGACGGACAACAAGAGTTGGGCTTATGAACTGCCAGTCTCTACTCTCCAACATCGGTTTCGAGTGCCTGAGCCTCGACGCGGATACGCTTCGCATTTGGTCGCCCTTTTCATACGGCACCGATGGCGAGCACATTGGTGTTTATGTCGAGCGGCGCGGCAGTCGCGTCCACATCACCGACAACGCCGAGGCGCTCATGCACGCCTCGTCGATGGGTATCAAGCTTACTGACCGCCGAATTGACGCTGTGCGGCGCGCCGCAACTGCTGTGACCATCTCACGGGGCGGCACTATCTCGATTACGGTCGATAACGATCAGGTGCATGAGGGCGTCGTAGCCGTGCTCAACGCAGCCTTGGCGGTCGGCCATTTCGAGACAGCTTGGGCTCCGCGTGTTCGCACCGAGTCGTTCACCAAAATCGTCGCGGACATCCTAGAGGCGGAGCTAGGTGGAAGACTGCTGCGTGACGTGCTGGTGACCGGTGCGAGTGGGCATCAGGTCGAACTACCGTTTGCAATCCAAGGCAAGGCAGAGTTGATCTACCTGCAAACTGTCGCCGCCGAGGATGACAGGGTGAACTGGACGAACGTGTATTCGGGCTTCGGCAAAATGACTGACCTGAAGAATGCGGGCGCCGATAGCGGCGCTCGTGTGGTCGTGCTAGAAACGGCCCCCGGCGACCTTGAGATGCCCAAGGCCGTATCGCTGCTTGCCATGTCGGCCACGGTAGTGCAATTCCCTAAGCTGCGTCAGTGGCTACAACGGCACGCTGCGTAGTGGCCCACGCCCTGCGCACCGGCACGATCACTGAATCACCTCGTCCGCACGCGCCAGCAGCGTCTGCGGGATGGTCAGGCCAAGCGTCTTGGCCGACTTCAGATTGATCACGAGATGGAACCGCGTCGTCTGCTCGATGGCGAGATCACCCGGTTTGGCGCCCTTCAAGATCTGATCGATGTAGCGCACGGCGAGTTGCGCGTACTCGTCGCGCGCTGGCCCGAAGGCCAGCAGGCCACTTGCCGGTAGATTCCGGTTGGTGCCCACGACGGCCAGCGGCAGCGCCTGTGTCAGTGCGAAGGCCGCGATAGCGTCGCGCTTCGACAGGATCAGCGGCTCCGGGGGAAGCAGGATCGATTGCATGTTCGCGCTGCGGATGGCGGCGAACGCGCCCTCGAAGTCGTCATTGCCCGTGACCTCAACGATCTGCGCCTGCATCCCGAAGGCTGTGGCGGTTGCACGCATTTGTTTGCTGAATGGAGCAGCGGCTTCGTTGGTCGGGTTGGCAAACACGGCCACGCTGCGCAGCCGAGGGGCCGCCTCCTTGAGGAACTGCAGCAGCTTGGCAGCGTATTCGTTGGCCATGTAGCTCGAGCCGGTGACGTTGCCGCCCGGCTTGCGGTAGTCGGCAACGATCCCAAGCTCGACCGGGTTGCCCACGCCGACCATCACGATGGGTATCGACTTCGTCGCTTGCATGACGGCGCGCGTGGCCGGCACGGTCTGGACGAGGATCAGGTCGGGGTCTTGGGCGACGAGTTCGGCTGCTGCGGCCTGCAGGAGTTCATTCTTGCCCTGCGTCGTCCGCGGTTCCAGCAAGACGATGTTGCGACCGTCAGCCCGCCCGAGCCTTTCCAGCTCGGGCCGAATCTGACTGAGGAAAGCCTCGGCGTCGGCCCGGGTAAACAAAGAGAGAAAACCAATTCGGCGCGTCTTCACCGCGACCTGCGCGCGCAACGCGGTGGGCAGCGGGAGCAGGGCGCCTGCGGTTGCGGCTGCGGCTGCGGCTGCGGCGACGAATGACCGTCGGTTCGGCACTCATGTCTCCTCATCGACAAGTGGCGCTGCGGGGATGGTACGCCTCGTGGCGCTGCACTGACGCTGAACCTTTCGAGTTGCCCGCCACCGCGCCGAGACGAAGACCCCAGCGGCATCGGCTGCGAGGAACGGACGCAAAGGGGTCGCAAGCCGCAAGCGTCGGCCGCGCCACCCAAGACCTCAATCCAACAACTCCACCGGCACCGGCAGCGCCAAGCTCTTGGCGCGTCTGACCAGCCTCTTGTCAAACGTTATAAAACCAGTCGCACGAACAGCGCGCGCCAGATGCAAAGCGTCGGCGAAATCAAGCCCCTTGTCGAACGCTTCGAGCGCCAGCAGCACAGCGTGCCGGTCTTCGAAGGTGACATGTTCGATGCCGGCCAAGGCCCGCAGCACGCGTGAGAACTCGCGCGGCGGCAGGCCGTAGAAACCGCGCATGACCCATTCGAGTTCGAGCAGCACCGTCACCGAAACGAAGGCACGTTGCGCCAGCGCGGCCACCGCGGCGGGGCGTTGCCGGGCGGCCTGTTCATCATCAGCATCGGCGATGAAGAAACGGGCCAGGACGTTGGTGTCCAGCGCCTTCACGGCTTCTTGCGGCCCGCAGTCGCCAGCATGGCGGCGGGGTCAAAATCTTGCAGGCGCCGCGGCACACCGCGCGCCGGCGCCTTCACCATGCCGGCCAGCGCCGCCACGTCGGTTTGCTGCGCCACGGACCGCACAGTACGTAGCTTCAGACCATCAGCCTCTTCAAGCACTTCGAGCCTGGCGCCAGCAACCATGCCGAGGCGGCGGCGCAGCGCCGCGGGTAGAACAATCTGGCCTTTCGAGGAAACAAGCAGTGTTGACATGGCGGCGCTTCACGAGTGGACAATCCGCCTAGTGTAGATTGGCTTACATGGTAAGGCAACCGTCGCCAACCGTGCTCACCAAGACGCCGCGAACGGTGGCCCCGCCCCTATCACCCCCTCGGCCAAACCGTCCCCTGCGCCAGCGCCACGCGCTCCACGCCCTTGAGCACGAACGTTGCAGCCGCTTGCCTTCGTAGGTTTCGGTGGTGTAGATGTTGCCCTTGCTGTCGGTGGCGATAGAGCTCTCTGGGGTCAGAGCTCTCTGGGGTCAGGTCTCATGTTTCCCCTCTCTCTCGTTTGCAAACTGATGTCATGGATGGGAAATACAAGACCTGACCTAGACCTGACCCCATTGCCTGATAGGAAGCGACGAGCACGGAGGAGCTGCGGTAGCTGCTTCCGGTTGTCGGCTCACGGGTTGAGGTTGTCTGGGCGGTTGTTGACCTACGAGCTGAACACGGCGAACAACTGGCCGGTTGCCACATTGCCAAGCGCCAACACACCCTTACCGTTGGCCCTGGGTTACGTGGCGCCGCTGCTCCGTGCCGCGGCCTGTGAGCACGGCATGCATGTGGTGCTGGATGCGAGCGAAACCGTGGCCGTCCTGCTGGGCCCGCAGGGGCTGGCCGTGCAGCCATTGCCTGCACCTGTCACGCCGCTTCGGGCACGCCCGCCGCTGGCCCCAACAGGCTCTGTGGCCTGTACGGCGGCGCATCCCCTGTTCTGCAATGCCAGGTCGGCCAGCGCCGACGCAGCGGCTCGAAAGTAGCAGCGTAAGGCGGCCAGGCAGGCTGATGACCTGGGAGTGCGGCGGTTACGGCGGTGCTGCTCACTACACTGCCCCGCCATGAACGACCGCATCCGCGAACTCGGCTTCTTCCTGCGCGTCACCGAAGTGGCGAGCTTTTCAGCCGCCGCGCGCTCGCTCGACCTCGACCCTTCCACCATCAGCAAGGTGATCCAGCGGCTGGAAGATCGGCTGGGCGTGCGCCTGTTCCACCGCACCTCGCGCGTGTTGCAGCTTACGCAGGAAGGCGAGCAGTTTCTGGCCGCGGCGCAGAAGGTGATGTCGGCGCTGGAAGAGGCCGAGGCCAGCGTGGGCCCGGCGGCGAACGAAGCCACCGGCGTGCTGCGCCTGAGCAGCACGCCGGCCTTTGCGCGCCGGCGCCTGGCGCCGCTGATGCCGGCCTTTCTGGCGCGGCATGTTGGCCTGAGGGTGGAGTTCGTCACGGCGGCCACGCCGCCCGATCTGTTCGAGCAGCAGATCGACATCTCCTTCCAAAGCGGCCCGATCCCTGATTCCACCCTGGTGGCCCGGCGCATCACCGTGGCGCACTGGCGGCTGTGTGCGGCGCCGGCTTATCTCAAACGTTGCGGCACGCCCAACGCGCCGGCTGATCTGGCGCAGCACACCTGTTTGAATTTCCTGCCCGGCTCTTACCGCAGCCGCTGGCCGCTGCGCGTGGGCGAGCAGATTCAAACGCAAGACCTGCGCGCGCTGGTGGCGGCGAACAACGGCGATCTGCTGTGCGCGCTGGCGGTGCAGGGTCTGGGCATTGCACGGCTGGCCGACTATCACATCGCGGGCGAGCTGCAAAGCGGCGCATTGGTGACGCTGCTCGATGCACACGAGTTGGAGCGCGAGCCGATTTACGCCGTCTACCCCAGCCGGCGCCACTTGAGTGCGCGGGTGCGGGTGTTTCTGGAGTTTGCCGGGGAGCATTTGGCGGTGGGTTGAATGGGCCTGCGCAGCCGCCGCGCCAAGCGGCGCGGCCCCTGGCACAGCAGCTGTGCAGCCTGCGCCACGCCGTCGCCCAGCCTGTGGTGCACGATGAGCCCATGAACGCATTGCCGCCCGCGCCCCCCTCCGCACCCGCCAGCCCCACCCCACCACGCGCTTTGCACGGCCTGCGCGTGCTCGACTTTTCCATCATGCTGGCCGGCCCCTATTGCGCGCGGCTGCTGGCCGACATGGGCGCCGAAGTCATCAAGATCGAACCGCCCGAGGGCGACGACATGCGCTTGCGCCTGCCCTTGCGCGCTGACGCAACGGGTGCGCGCCACAGCACCTACTTCGGCCAGCTCAATGCCGGCAAGCGCAGCCTGGCGCTCGATTTGAAACACCCGCAGGCACTGGCCTTGGCCAAGCAACTGGCTGCACAGGCCGACGTGGTGGTGGAGAACTTTCGCCCTGGCGTGATGGCCCGGCTGGGCCTGGGCGCGGCCGAACTTTGCGCCTTGAATCAACGGTTAATCTATTGTTCGATTTCCGGCTACGGCCAAAGCGGCCCTGCGCACGACCGCGCCGCATACGCCATGATGGTGCAGGCCGCCAGCGGCTATGAACGCACGCTGATGCGCAACGCCGGCGACCGCACCCGCCCGGCCGCCACCGCCACCTTCGTGGCCGACTTGCTGGGCGGCCTGAACGGCTTTGCCGCCATCCAGAGCGCGCTCTTGCAGCGGCAACAAACGGGTCAGGGCCAGGTGGTCGATGTGGCGCTGATGGACAGCATGATCAACCTGCTGGTCTATGAAATGCAGGAAGCGCAGTTCCCGGTGGCTGCAACGCGCGCGGCCTATTGCCCGGTGCGAGCTAACGATGGAGATGTGCTGATCGCGCCGATCACCGAACGCAACTTCGCCGCGCTGTGCGAGGTGACCGCCCTGCCCGCGTTGCGCGGCGACGCGCGCTTTGCCACGGTGCCGGCACGCGGTGCGAATTGGGCCGCGATGATGGCCGTGGTGGAACCGTGGACACGCCAGCGCACGGTGGCGCAAGCCTTAAGCGCACTGGAAGCCGCAGGCGTGCCCTGCGCGCATTACGCCGACCCGGGCGACAACCTGAATGACCCGCAGCTCGTGCAGCGCGGCCTGTTCAGCACAGTGCACGACGCTGCCGGCGCCTTCAAAGGCGTGAACCCGCCGTGGCAGATGAGCGGCAGCGCCTCAAGCCTGGGGGCGTGCGTGCCCAGCCTGGGTGAAGACACGCCGGCCGTGCTGCGTGAGCTACTGGGCTTGGACGATGCCAGCGTGGCGCAACTGCGGGCTGCCGGCGCGTTCGGTGCGCTGGCCGCGGCCAAGGCCGCCGCGGGTTAAAGCCGAAACGTTTGCGGCAGATCGTTCGCTAACACACCTTCACCAGCGCAACGGGAGCCGCACCACCTTGTGCAGGGCCCCAAATTACAACGTTTGAAATCAGCCTGCCAGGCCGTGCTGAGCAATGAAGTGGTCGTGGTGCTGCCCGCCTGTCACGCCCGTGGGCAAGGTGCGCAAGAACGTCTTGCGCGACCCGCATTGGGTGGGGCAGGCACGCAAGATTTGAGATGGTGTGGTGCGCGCCACGGTTGCAGCGGCCGTGGCTTCAGCAGCCAGGGCTTCAGCCTTTGGACAAGTTGTATTTCATGATGCGCCCGTGGCGGCCGTTTCTGTCGCGCTCCAGCGTGTAGCAGTCGCCTTCAGGCCCGGCATGCGCGGCCAGGATGGGGGCCAAGCGCGCATGGTCTTCGCCGTCCAGGCGCAGGTCGAACACGGCAAGCATCTCGTCCAAATGATCGGCATAGCGCGCGCCGACGATGGCCGCAGCCACGCACTCACGCTCCAGCACCCAGCGCGTGGCCACGGCGGCAATCGAGCTGGCGTGTTTGTCGGCGATGGCGCGCAAGGCGCGCAGCAGGGTCTGGAACGCCGCCCAGCCGCCAAAGTCGTCGATCACGAGTTTGTATTTGATCAGCGAGCGATTGGTCAGCTGAGGCCCGGGTTCGCTGCGGCCCAGCCAGGCGTCGGTGATGAAGCCGCCGGCGATGGTGCCGTAGCACAGCAACGCCACGCCACGTTCGCGGCACAGCGGCACCAGGGCGCGTTCGGGCCGCCGATCCAGCAACGAGTACTGCACCTGCATGCTCACCAGCGGCACGCCGGCATCGAGCATGGCGCGGGTGTGCGGGGCATCGAAATTGGTGCCGCCCAGGTGCGCGATCAGGCCTTCGCGTTGCAGCGTATGCAGGTGGCGTGCGGCTGCGACACAACCCGGCACATCAAGGTTCCACCAGTGCAGTTGCACCAGGTCGAGCCGCTCGCGGTGCAGGCGCTGGCGTGAGCGGTCAATGACGCGGCGCACATAGGCTTCGTCGACGCGGGCCAGGTCGTCATCGTCGGGAACGAGCTTGGTGTGCACTTGCAGGCGGCGCCGGCCGGCGGCGTCGTGCAACGCATTGAACTCGCCATACAGGGCTTCAACGCCGGTGTAGATGTCGGCGCCATCCACGGTGTCCAGGCCGGCATCGACAAACAGGCCAATGTCATGCAAGGCCCGCGCGCGATCCACCGCGCCGTGGTCACCGGCCAACTGCCAGCCGCCGCGCAGCACGCGCGGAATGCGGTAGCCGCTGGCCAGCTCGATGGTCTCGGGGCGCGTCATTGGTGTACCTTCGTGCTGCGCACTGCGGTATTCGCCCAGGGCCCGTAGGCGCCCCTTCGTGGCCCATGGCGGCCGGGCGGTCTCATGCCGGCGCCTGCGGTGTTTGTGAACCCGCACCGGGCAGCGGCACCAGCGTGGTCTGCGCATGGCTGAAGCGGCGCTTGCCGGTGCGCGTGATGCGCAGCCGGGTGGGGCAATTGGGGTCGGGGCAGGCCACCTCGGCGTCGCTGGTCATCCAGTCGTTGGCGTGGGTCAGGCGTTGCTTGGCGGGCAGCAAGGGCAACAGTGCCGCCAGCGAATAAATCGAAAAGCCCTGGCCCGGCGGCAGGTGCAGCATTTCGCCGCGCAGCTCGAAGTGGTCGCCCGCTGCGGCGCCGCACATCACGTTCTGGCCGAGTGGGCAGATCACTTCTACGCGCAAGTCCCAGAGCTCGAAGCTGTCGTCGTCGGGGGCTGCCGGTACTGGGGCGGGTGGTGCGGGGGCGGGCGGTGTCATGTCAAGTTTGCCAGGGACGACCGGGCTTTGATTGGCGTCGCGCAAGGGTAACGCCAACCGGTCTGCGGCTGCGGCGCTGCCCTTGCGTGGAGCACGCCGCCGTTGCGGAAATTCTCGTGGGCCGTGGCCGGTTTCCCCCTAACTTGGCATTGAATCCGTCAACCCCACTGCGTCAACAGGCGCAAAGTCAGCGTCCGGCGGGCACGGCCCGCAAAACTGGAGTGGCACATGGCCTGTGACTTGAAAATTGCCGGTATCAACCTGCCCGCCACGCCGGTGGGCGCTTGCGCCACCAGCGTGACGGTGGATGTGGTCAACACCGGCGCCGACCCCGCGCACCTGCCCATGCCGATGACGGTGTGCCTGGATATCCACGCCCAGCCCGATGGCCCGGCCGCGGTGCATTACACCGTGGCCACGCGCGCTGAAGCGCCGCCGATTCAACCGGGTGCCACGCGCAGCTTCACCTTCACCGCAGTGCGCTTCCCCTGCGCGGCGACGGCCACCGTCACGGCCACCGCCGATTGCCAGGCCACCGTGCCGAACAACGCCCGCAGCGCGCCGAGCTTGAGCGTGTTCGTGCCCAAGATCGGCGCCGTGCCCTGGCTGTTGAGCAGCTTGCGCGTGGGCTTGCGCAGCAGCACCGGCCAGGTCAACTGGGCGCCCGCGCAGTTGTGCCCCGGCGCGCAGTGCGTGGCCGAGCTGAGCATCCGCAATGCCGGCTGCGCAGCGGCGCCTGCGTCGGTGAGCACGCTGGAGTTGCTTGACGGCGCCGGCCAGAGCCTGGCGACCATGAAGCTGCCCACCGCGGCCATCGCCGCGGGCGCCACCGCCATGCTTCAGTTCGTGACCACCCTGCCGCTCACTGCCGCTGGCGGTAGCCTGTCGCTGCGCGGTTGCGCCGACAGCACCGGCGTCGTGCTGGGCCAATGCGATCTGACGCAGGCCTGCGCCACCACGACGCTGCCCCTGGCCAGCGCAGGCGGCGCACCCGTGCTGACGTTCGCTGCGGCCAAACCCATCTTCCCCGGCGAGGCCGTGGGCTTGAGCTGGCAAATGCAGAACTTCTGCGCCGACATCGGCCTGGCCACGGCGCGGGTGTTCTACCAGGGCACGCTGCTGTACACCAGCGTGCCCATCGCGGTGGGGTTGCAGACAACCGCCGCCGGTGCGGCCATCGAGTTCAAGCCCGTGGCCAGCGTGGCCGCCAGCTTCTACAAAGCGGGGCAATCCAAGCTAACGCTTGAAGTCACTGGCAGCGGCAGCGACCCCGGGCCCTACACCGCCACGGCGCTGGTCACGGTGATGCTGGAGCCCGTCTCGGCCAATTGGGTCTTCACCATGCCGGCGCCGGGCGCCGCGGCCTTCCCCTGGAAGGCGCCGTATGTCGTTTCCGGGCGCTTGAGCAACCCGGCGCACGCGGCGATGGTGCCGTCTTCGGTGGTGCTCGACGAAATGGCCTCGGTGGGCTCGCCGGTGGCGCGCATCGCCAGCCCGGCCATCGGCAGCGTGGTGCCGGGCGCCTTTGGCACGGCCATCTGGTCGCTGATGCAAACCTGGTCGTGGCTGGCGCCCGGTGTGTGGACGCCGATCGGCCCGTTAACTGCCGGCTTCACCTACACCGTCACCTTCGCCATGCAAGACGAGTATGGCAACGCCTACCCGCCCAGCACCTCGGCCAGCACCTTCGTGGCCATCACGGTGGCGGCGTCGAAGATCGCTTTCGCCTCGGTGGCCAAGGTGTTTTTCGCCATCGGCTCGACGCTGGTCGTGCTCGGTTTCCTGGCCATCGCCGGCATCGTCACCATCTACGCCTCGGGCGTGTTCTTTGCCGCCGCGGGCGTGGCCTTCACCCTCAGCGCCGGTTTCGGCCTGGCCGCACTCGACCCGCCGGTGCCCGATTTCGACTATCAGCGCATCGTGCCCACCCGGCTGCCCGTGCTGCCCGCCGAGCTGCATGCGCGCAGCCTGGCCGCGCCCCTGCTGCCGCTGTTCGGGCTGCTGGCGCGGATCAATGAATTCACCGCGGTGATGACGGCCACCGAGGCGCGGTTGATCGCTGCCCGAATCGACCGCGACCACGGCGCCATGACGCTGCAACGCGATGAGTTCAAGGCCTTGCGTGACGCGCTGGTCGCCGCCGCGCAGCAAATTCCCATGGCGGCACATCAGGCCGGCGACGATGTGCGCGCCCAAGCCGCGCTGCACCCGCTCAACGACACCGAGTTGCTGCAAAAGCAGGCGCAAGCCTGGGCCGAAGCCGGCTTGCCGGCCAAGCTGCAAAAGGCCTGGGTGGCGCAGGGCCTGCCCGCGCAGCAGTTGACGCTGGTTGAACAGGCGCTGCGCACGTCGGGCTTTGCGCTGCTGCCCCTGGACGCCCTGTTGGCCGAGTTGACGCAGGCCAGCGCCCAACTGGCCCAGGCCGTGGCCAGCGAGGCGGCGCAGACCCTGGCTGGGCTGGCCATGCCCAGTGCAAGCGATGAACTTGCTGAGGTGCCGCACGCAAGGTTCACGCCGCCGTGAACCTTTGATGACGACACCGGGAACCGCGCTTTCTACGATGGGCAGCGCAAGCCCGGTGGTCGGGCTTGACCGGATCACTCCGCATCACTCAAGCCCACCTAAAGGAAAGCGCATGCCCGTCACACTCACCTCAACCCGCAGCCGGCTGGCCGCCGCGGCCCTCACCACCATCACCACCCTCACCGGCCTGGCTCTGAGCAGCGGGGCCCACGCCGCCGCGGTCGACGTCACCGTGAAGATTGAAAACCTGGCACCGGCCAACAGCATCAGCTTTGCGCCGCTGCACATCGGTTTCAACAACGGCACGTTCGATGCCTTCAACCTCGGTGCGGCGCCGGGCGCGGCGATCATCTCGGTGGCCGAAGGCGGCGCGGGCGGCGCCTGGCAAACCGCGTTCGGCGCGGCTGACCCTGGCGCACTGCGCTCCACCCTGGGTGGCCTGTTGCAACCCGGGCAGATGTTCACCAGCGCCAGCTTTCGCATCGACACCGCGCTGAACCCCTTCTTCACCTTCGCCTCGATGGCGGTGCCGAGCAATGATTTCTTCATCGGCAACGATTCGCCCACGGCGTACCGCTTGTTCGATGCCGCGGGCAACCTGGTGCTCAACACCATCAACCAAAAGGCCAGCCAGATCTGGGACGGCGGCAGCGAAATCTTCGACCCCGCCGCCGCCGCGTTCGTGGGCAACAACAGCCTGCGCACCGCGCAAAACGGCGTGGTGAATTTCAACTTCGCTGAACTCAGCGGCTTCAATGGCCTGACCACCGGCGCCGGCTATGTCTTCAACAGCCAGTTGAGCGCGGGCAGCGACATCTACCGCATCACGTTCACCGCCGCGCCGGTGCCCGAGCCGCAGACCTATGCGTTGATGCTGGCCGGCCTGGCGGCCATGGGCGCAGTGGTGCGCCGGCGTGCCACGGCGCGCCGCAATGAACAGCTCACGGCGGCGTGAGGCAGCGGCCGGGGTGACCTGTTCCAATCAAGCTGCGGCGCTGCCCTTCGCGGTGCCGCAGCCGAGATGAAACCCCCACGCTCACTTCGTTCGCTGCCCTCCAAGGGGGCGCTCAGTACCTTAGGAACGGCCGGGCGGTACTGAGATGAACACGCACCTTCTGCTGGTTGAAGACGACGACGCCATTGCCGACGCCTTGCGCCTGCACCTGGAAAACGAAGCCGGGTACCGGTTGCACCGCGAGGCCGATGGCCTGCGCGCGATGGCCGCCATCGACCGCC
>JAYUQE010000572.1:0-6543 GCA_043756905.1 Burkholderiales bacterium
CGCTCGAAGATCAGGTTCAGCGTCGGCCAGTCTTTGTGCACTTCGCCATCCGGCAATTCAAGCGTGAGCACGCGGCCGTACAGCGGCGCCAGCGCAGCACGCAACCGCGCGCCGTACAGCGGCGCAATGGTGGTGTTGGTGACGATCAGCGCGCAGGCCGCGCGCGGCAGGCCGGCGAACGAGGCCGGCGCATCGAGCAGGCCGGCGCCGATGCGGATGTCGTAGCGGCTGGTGCCGGTGTCAACGACGACGGTTTGCTCGTGCAGGCCCATGTTCATGGCCGGCAGTTTACGGGCGCCAACGGCGCCATTGCGGCCTCAAGCGTCGCCGGGCGAGTCTGGCAGCGGCGCGGTGGACGGCGGGGCAGGCGGTACCGGAACCAAACCGGCCAGTTCCAATTGCATCAACACCATGTTCACCAGCGCCGGCACCGAAGGCCGGCCGGTCTCAACGATGAAGTGCGCCACCTGCCGGTACAGCGGGTCGCGGTCGTGAAAGAGGTCGCGCAGGCGGCGCAGCGGGTCGCCCACTTGCAGCAGCGGGCGATGCGTGTCGCGGCGCAGGCGGCGGAACAATTCTTCGGGCGTGCTGCGCAGGTAGAACACATGGCACTGGCGGTGCAGCGCGTCGCGGTTGGCAGGCCGCAGCACCGAGCCGCCACCGGTGGCCAGCACGACATCGGGCACCACCGCCAGTTCGTTGATGACCTGCTGTTCAAGGTCGCGGAAGGCAGCTTCGCCTTCGGCCTCGAACCAGGTGCGGATCGACATGCCGATGCGGCGTTCGATCTCATGGTCGCTGTCGATCAGGCGCAAGCCCAAGTGCCGCGCCAAATGGCGCCCGACCGTGGACTTGCCACTGCCGGGCATACCGACCAGCGCAATGGTCACGTCATCAGTTAGGGTTGGTGCAAAGCAGCGTGGGGGTGGCATTGCCGGGCAGCGTCACCGGTCTTGACGGATCCCCATACCCGACGCCGTAGGGGCTGTCGTGGAAGGCGGGCCTGCTCTTGATATCGGTCACTTGTGCTGCGATCACTGGCAGCACGCTGCGGTAATTGGCTCGCCCTTCCGTGCCCGCGACACCGGATGCGGCAACCAGGATGTTGAACTCGACCCAGGACCCGACGTTTTGCGGGTAGGTAATCTTCAGAACGACCTGCCCGTTGGCGTTGGTACGAGACGGCCCTTCAAAACTGATGGACACATCGGCCTTGCGTGGCTCAAGCGCGGGCCGGCCGTTGGTGAGATTGAAGCTGCCGTTGGCGTCTTCGGCGTCACCATTGGAATAGATCTCGGCCACGCCATTGCGGTTCAGGTCTTCGTTCGGGCACACGGTCTGCTGGCCCCGCCGCCAGTTCAGACTTCCACCCACACCGAGAGGATTCACACCGCCCTGAACCCATTGATCGCCAAGCACCTCCCAATTACCTTTGAGGTAGCTCAGCAAGTCAATGGACGGCGCAATCTGCACATCCGCTTTGGCCAGCCCCGATGAGTCATTTACCTGAACGACATAGCGCTTGACGAAGTCCAGGCCGCTGTCGCCCAACCCCACTAGGTTGTCGGTGCCGATGGACACTGAAAGCGCGTCGGAAATGACCGTCAGCGTGGTTTTGGCCTGGTTCGGGCATTGGCCCGCCGCAAAGTCGGTGTTGCTCCAGCACGCACGGATGGTGACGCCATCGGTCGGGCTGAACCTGGAACCGGGGATGTATGACGTAACCGCCTCGCCGGCAGCACTGGCATAGACCACATTGGTGCCTGAGGTGATGCTGCCGCCAATGGCTTGTTTGTCGCCGTCAAGATCGAAGCGCACGCGCACGTTGGGCACCGGCGCGTTGCCGCTGGTGAGAAACAGTGCACGCACCTCCACGCGGTTTTGTGTGGTGGTGGTGTTGACCGGCACCACGCTGGGGTTGGCCGAGACCGAGGCAGAGCGCACGATGCCCAGCGCCACCGGCACGCTGGTCACACCTGACTGCACTTGCACGTCAGCCGCGCCGTTCACGCCCGCCGAAGTGGCCCGAATGCTCAAGGTGCCATCGGTACCCGGTGCGGTGTAGCTGTACTTGAACTCGCCGTTCAATCCGGTCTTGCCCTTCACCTCGGCGGCACCCACACCGACGACGACGATGTCTTGATCCACCATCGCGTTCTTGGCGCTGTCTGTGAGCACAAACTCAACCTCTCCGCTTTGACCTGGCGTGACCACAGCTGGGTTCGATCGGGCGCTTAACGCCGCGCCGAAAACCTGAAAGGTGGCCGTCTTCACCAGCGTGCCGCTGGTGGCGGTGACGGTGATGACGCGGTTAGATCTGTCAGCGCCAATACCCACTGCCGCGGTAACCACGCCATTGGTGTCGGTAACGTTGCCGCTCACCGCGGCCACAGCACTGCTGTCGACGCTGACCGTGACCGGAATGTTGGGCAAGGCATTGCGATTGGCATCGACGGCCGTGACCGTTGCCGCCACGGTGTTGATGCCGTTGTTGGCCAATGTGCGAGCGCTCAATGCCAACGACAGGTCAGCCGCCTTGGGCGCCACTGCGATGCCGGGAGTGGGAGCGGGGTCGAAAATATTCGCGCCCGGGTCGCCCCCGCCGCCGCCGCAAGCCGCCAGCAAGACCACACTTGCCGCGCACACCAGCTTGAACACGCTTTGCAGCGCCACGCCACGCAGTCTGAAGTTAGCAATCATCATCGTCATTTCCCTGTCTGCCTGGGGCTTGCTCATCAACGCGCCGCGGAACGGTCGGTCACGATCTTGGGCGTGATGAACACCAGCAGCTCGGTGCGCCTGGAATACTTGGTGCGGCTCTTGAACAGGTTGCCCAGATAGGGTATGTCGCCCAGCAGCGGCACCTTGTTCACGTCGTTCGTTTCAGTCTGCGTAAAGATACCGCCGATGACCACCGTGCCGCCGTTTTCGACCAGCACCTGGGTCTTCACGTGCTTGGTGTCGATGGCGAAGCCGGCCGCGGTTTGCCGGCCTACGCTGTCTTTGTTGACGTCCAGATCCAGGATCACGTGACCTTCCGGCGTGATCTGCGGCACCACTTCGAGCTTCAGGTTGGCCTTGCGGAACTGAATTGCCGTGGCGCCGCTGGAGGTGGCGGTTTGGTAGGGCAGCTCTTCACCTTGTTCGATCAGCGCCTTCACCTGGTCAGCCGTGATGACACGCGGGCTGGAGATGATCTTGCCGTTGCCTTCAGCCTCCAGCGCCGAGAGTTCCAGGTTCAGGAAGCGGTTGGCTGAAGCGCTGAACAGCGACAGCGCGAAGGTCGCCGCCGACGCGCCGCCCAGGCTGCTGGTGTTGGCCGGCAGGTTGATGAACTGGGTGTTGGAAAAGTCTGTGCTGCCGGTCTGGCCCGTGGTGCTGCCGATGGCCACGTAGTTGCCGCCCACCGCCACGCGGTTGTCACTGGCCACGTTGTAGCCGGGCACACCACCGCGCAGGCCGCGCATGTCGCTGCCGCCAAGCTTCACGCCCAGCGAGCGGCCGAAAGTGTCGTTGGCTTCAACAATGCGCGCTTCGATCAGCACCTGGCGCACGGGAATGTCGATCTTGTTGATCAGACTCTGGATCTCTTCGAGCTTGGACGGAATGTCTGACACGAACAACTGGTTGGTTCGTGCTTCGTAGATGACGCTGCCGCGCGGCGACAGGATGCGGCTGGCCGTGCCGCTGCCCCCGGCGCCCGAACCCGAACTGGACGAGCCCTGCCCCACGTTCTGCCCGGTCAGGCCCTTGGCCACTTCCTCGGACTTGGTGTAGTTGAGCTGGAACGACTGCGTGCGCAGCGGCTCCAGGTCGGCGATCTTCTTCTTCGATTCAAGTTCGAGCTGTTCCTTGGCCGAGAGCTCGTCTTTCGGGGCGATCCACAACACGTTGCCGGACTTGCGTACGCCCAGGCCCTTGCTTTGCATGATGATGTCCAGCGCCTGGTCCCAGGGCACGTCTTTCAAGCGCAGCGTGACGGTGCCGGTGACGGTGTCACTCGTCACCACGTTGAAGTTGGTGAAGTCGGCTATCACTTGAAGCAGCGCACGCACTTCGATGTTCTGGAAGTTCAGCGACAGCTTCTCGCCCTGGAAACCGGCGCCCTGGGTGAGCTTGTTCGGGTCCACTTTCAGCGGCCGCACCTCGAGCACGAACTGGTTGTCGCTTTGATAAGCGCTGTGTTCCCACGAGCCGCGCGGCTCCACCACCATGCGCACGCGGTCACCGTTTTGGTAGGTTGAAACGGTCTGCACCGGGGTGCCGAAGTCCGACACGTCGAGGCGGCGGCGCAACTGATCCGGCAGCGTGGAGCGCAGGAATTCCACCACCAGGGTCTGGCCTTGCTGGCGGATGTCCACGCCCACCTGCGAGCTGGGCAGGCTCACCACCACGCGGCCGGCGCCGTCCTGGCCGCGGCGGAAGTCAACGTCCTTCAGGCCTTGCGTTTGCGTGGTCTGCAACGGCGCAAAGTTGGTGGTGGGCGCGCCGGCGGCCACGGGCATGGCCGTGCCGGCGGAATCGATGATGATGATCAACGCCTTGCCTTGAAGCTGGGCGCGGTAGGTGGCGGGTTGCTTCAGGCTGAGCACGAGGCGCGTGCGGTCGCCGGCTTGCGCCACCGTCACGTTGCGCAGGTTGCCCTGGTTCAGCTCCACATTGCTCTTGCCCAGGGCGTTGCCCACGCCAGGCAGGTCGATCGCGATGCGCGGTGGCGCCTGCACGGCAAAGCCCTTGGGCACTTCGGTCAGCGCTTCGCTCAACTCGATGCGCACCACTTCGGAGCCCGATTGCTGCGTGCCGGTGATGGACTGGATGGCGTTTTGCGCCCAGGCCACCGCGGGCAAGCCCACGGCCAACACCAGCGCGGCGATGCCGGCACGCCAGTTGTGCATGTTGCGTTTCTCCTGGGAATAGCTCATTGGTGTACCTTCGTGCTGCGCACTGCGGTGCGAGCCCCTTCGGGCGGCCGGGCGGGGCTCATCGCGCCTTCTCCTGTAGCTGCAGCGTGGTGGAGCGTTCGATCCACTCGCCTGCGGCGTCCTGCACGATCTCGCGCAGCGAAATTTGGGTTTCGGTGATCTTGAGGATGCGGCCGTAGTTCTGGCCGAGGTGGTCGCCCACCTTCACCTGGTAAAGCAAGTTGTCGGCACGCAGCAAGGCATAGGGCAGGTTGGCCTTGGACACGCTGCCCACCATGGTCATGCTGTCAAGCGGGTAGGCTTCAAGCGGCTCCTTGCGCCGGTTCATCTCGTTGGACAGCAATGAATTCGGCTGTTGCGCCTCGGCCTTGAGTGCCACCGCCAGCTTTTGTGTACTGAAAGGTTCCACCGCCTGCGCCTGGGCATAGGGCTGGGGGTCGAACTTTTTCGGCGGCAGCAAGGGCTGTACGCTGGGCTTGACTTCGCGGCGCTGCTGCTCCAGCCATTCCTTCAGCTCCCCTTGTTCGGTGCTGCACGCGCCCAGCATGCTCACGGCCAAGGCAGGCAACAGGGCACTGCGGATCATGCGCAAACTCATTTCTTGGCCCCCGCTTCGGCGGCTTTGGCCGCGGCCACCTTGCGCTGTTGCTCGGCGACTTCCGCCGGGTCGAGGTAGCGATAGGTGCGTGCGGTGGCCTCCATGGCCAACAGGCCGTTGGTTTCTTTCAAGTCTTGCCGCGTGATGGCCAGGTTGTGCAGGGTGACGATGCGCGACAGGTTGGCCACGTCGGCGGCAAAGGCGCCGAAGTCGTGGTACTTGCCGCTCACGCGCAGCGCGATGGGCAATTCGGCGTAGTAGTCCTTGACCTCGACGTTGCCGGGGCGAAAGAGCTCGAACTGCAGGCCGCGGCCGAGGCCGGCCTGGTTAATGTCCGACAGCAGCGCGTCCATCTCGGCCTTGCCGGGGAGTTGCTTTTCAAGCTGCGTCACGTATTCCAGCACTTGCAGCTTTTGCCGGCGCAGCTCTTCCAGGTTCACCGCCTGGCCCAGCTTGCTGCGCAGGTCTTGCTTGAGCGTGGGTTCGCGGTTGCGTTCGGCTTCAAGCTCTTCGTCGGCGCTGGCGACGAACGCAAAGTAGCACGCGCCCACCACCGCGGCGGCGGCGAGCAGCCAGGCCACCAGCTTGGGCAGGATCGGCCATTGCCCGGGCTGCTTGAAGTTGAGGTTGCGAAACTGGGCCTGGGCCGAGCCCAGCGCGCCGGCCACGTCGACCTTTGAGGAGGCGTTCTTTGCGCTCATGTCACAAGGCTTTCTTGGCCGGCACGGCAGCCGCACCTGCAGGGCCCGACGCACCGGAGGCCGGGGTGGCCGCCGATACAGGCCGTTTGAGCGAGACGCGCACCTGGAAGTCAGACAGGCGGCGCTGATCACGCGTGGCCGGGTTGACGATCGCAGCCTTGATTTCCACCAGCTCGGGTTTTTCCAGCCAGGGCGAGTTGTACAAGGTGTTGCGCAGGAACTCGGAGACGCGCTCGTTGGTCTGCGCCATACCGGTGACCAACACCTGCTGGCCGTTTTGCTTGATGCCGGTGAGGTACACGCCTTCGGGGGTTTGTTTGAC
>JAYUQE010000573.1:0-2494 GCA_043756905.1 Burkholderiales bacterium
AGCGCGAACTTGTGCAAGTCGGTGCTGAAGTTGGGCGGGTAGCGGCCGCTGGCGCTGCTGTGCGGCCAGCGCGTGGTGGCCAGCACCAGGCTGTTGGCCGACATGTACAAGGCTTCGCTGCCGCCGGCCAGGCAGCGGCTGCGGTAGGCCAGCGTCGGGCTGGCAAGGTCAAAGACAGTGATGCTGGTCAACGTGATGCCCAGCGACGCATTCTTGGCCTGCACATAGCAGTCGGTGTCGGTGTGCAGGGGCTGCGCCGTGCCGCCGTTGATGCTGATCACGGGTAGCACATCGGCATTGCGCAGCGCCGCGATGGCGGCTTCGCGTTCGGTGTTGCTGGCGCTGGCCGGCAGCGCTTCCACCGGCAGTTGCGGCGCATGGCTGCTCACCACGTAGAGCGCCTGGCCCAGCAGCCTGGCGCCGATCAACCGGCCACTCAGGGTGATGCGTTCAGCCGCCACCAAGGCGCCCGACAGCGGCGCGGCAACGAACTGCACCTGCACGAGGCTGGTGTTGACCGATGGCGCGGGCAGGATGGTGATGCCGCCGCAGCCGGCCGGGGCGGCGCAAGGCTCCAGGCCGTGCAGCAGCGTCACGCTTTCGCTCAAGACGGCGATGCGGCGCGCGGTCTCGGCCAGCAGCATGCCGCGCAGCACCGGCCAGGCCTGGGGCGGGCTGGGCAGCAGCAAGCTGGCAGCCGGCTCAATGCCGCCGCCGCTCAGGCGCCGGTGGGCTCGCAGGTGCGTGCCGGGTTGTCCCAGCGCGTCTGGTAGGCTGGCAGCGAGCGTGTAGATCAGGCTGCCGTCGGTTTTGATCAGGTCGCCTTCATCCACGCCGGCTTCCTGCACCGTGGTGCTGCTGTGCACGACGCTGCCGCCCGCGGCGCTGCTGGCCACCAGCAGGGTCGGCGCGCCGGCGCCGAGGGTGGCGCGCTCAAGTTCGCTCAGGCTGAGTGCCTGGCGCGCGCGCAGCTTGTCTTTCACATAGACCAGAAGTTCGCCGGGCTGAGATGCGCTCAGGGCGTTGTCGCGCCCATTGCCGGCGGGCGGTGCCGGATCTGACCCGCCGCCACCGCCACCGCAGCCTGCCAGGACGCCGGCAGCCACTGCCAAAGCTGTGGCCAGGCACTGCCGCTTGGTGGCCACGCAAAGTTGCTGAAACATCGTTGCACTCTAATGCAAGGGCGCAGGAGTTATGGCCCACGCGCCGGGCTGTCGTCAACCCCTTTGTCCCGCGGTCCGCAAGGCTGACCCATCTCCGTTCAAGGCCCGCTCAACCCCAGGTAAGCGCGGCGAATCTCCGGCCGCTGCATCAGCTCGCCGGCCGGCCCCTGCGCCACGATGCGGCCTTCCTCCATCACATACGCGCGCTGCGCCAGGGTCATGGCCATGGCGACGTTCTGTTCCACCAGCAGCACCGAGGTGCCCAGGGCATTGATGTCGCGGATGGCGCGGAACATCTCCTGCACGATGAGCGGCGCCAGGCCCAGGCTGGGCTCGTCGAGCAACAGCAGGCCGGGGCGGGCCATGAGTGCGCGCGCAATGGCCACCATCTGCTGCTGCCCGCCCGACAGCGCCCCGGCCGGCGCGCGCAGCTTTTCTTGCAGCACCGGGAACAGCGCCAGCACCTGGGCCAGCGTGTCGCGCCGGCGCAGGCGCGCCGCGCGTGTGAAGCTGCCGAGTTCGAGGTTTTCGAGCACGCTCATGCCGGTGAACAGGCGCCGGCCTTCGGGCACCAAGGCAATGCCGGCGGCGCAGAACTTGTGCGCAGCCAAATGGGTGATGTCCTGCCCTTGCCAGCGCAGGGTGCCGGCACGCGCACGCAGCAGGCCGGCCACGGCATTGATCAGCGTGGTCTTGCCCGCGCCGTTGGGGCCCACCACGCAGACCAGTTCACCCGGCTGCACGCGCAGCGACACGCCCCACAGCGCCGGCGCCGCGCCATAGGCCACGCTCAAACCTTGCACCTCAAGCATGGGGCTGGCCCAGGTAGGCGGCCACCACGTCGGGGCGCCGCATCACTTCGCGCGGGCTGCCTTCAGCCAGCAACCGGCCCTGGTTGAGCACGGCGATGCGGTCGGTGAGCGCCATCACGGCGTGCATGACATGTTCGACAAAGACGATGGTGGCGCCGCGCTCACGAATTTGCCGGATGGTGGCCACGGCATGGTCGATCTCGCTGGGCGTCAGGCCCGACAGCACTTCGTCCAGCAGCACCAGGCGCGGGCGCGAAGCCAGCGCACGCGCCAGCTCCAGGAACTTGCGCTGGTGCAGGTTCAACTCATCGGGCAGCGCCTGCGCCTTGTCTTGCAGGCCGGTGAATTCGAGCCACTGCCAGGCCTCGGCGCGCGCCTGTTTCTCGCTCAAAGCCGCGCCGCCGAACATGGCCACCAGCGCCACGTTGTGCAGCACCGAGAGGTGCGCAAACGGCCGCGGAATTTGATAGGTGCGGGCCAGGCCGGCGCGCGCAATGCGGTGCGCGGGCAAGCCGGCGA
>JAYUQE010000574.1:0-2493 GCA_043756905.1 Burkholderiales bacterium
TTTGTAGACGTTGACGGCCAGGCCGTGCATGAAGGCCCGGCGCTGTTCGCCTCGGCGCTGAACACGGCCACCTATGGCGGGGGCATGAAGATCGCCCCCATGGCACGCATCGATGACGGGCGCCTGAACCTCGTGGTGGTGGGCCGCATCGGCCGTGCGGGCGCCTTGCTGATGCTGCCGCGCATGCTGCGCGGCCAGCATGTGGGCCACCGCCTGGTGGCGCTGCACAGCGCCCAGGAAGTGAGCTTGAGCGCGCCCACGCCGTTGCCGCTGGCCGCCGACGGTGAGCCCATGGCCGCCAGCACCAGCGTGAAGCTGCGCGTGCGGCACGGCGCCCTGCTGGCGGTGCGGGGGTAACCGAGGGCTAACCGGTAGCCGCGCGCGACAAATCACGCGCGCGCAACCACTGCCCCAGCAACACCGGCGCGGCCACCACCACGCCAATCAAGGTGCTGGTTAAGCCAGGAATCACCATCAGCAGCGCCGCCACCACGCAGACCAGCTGTTCCCAGCGCCGCATTTCGATGAAGAAGTACCGGCTCAAGGCCCCGGCCAACAAGGTGATGCCCATTACGCAGCCGGCGAAGGTGACGATGAAGTCGTACCAGGTGAAGCCCTTGGCCACCAGCAGCAGTGACGGCGAGAACACGAACACGAAGGGCACCAGCGCCTTGGCCAGGCCCAGGCGAAACGCCATGTTGCCGGTCTTGAACGGGTCAGCGCCGGCCATGCCGGCGGCGGCGTAGGCGGCCAGCGCCACGGGCGGGGTGATGTCGGCCAGCACGCCGTAATAGAAGACGAAGAAGTGCGCCACCAGCGGCTCCACGCCCAGCATCACCAGGGTGGGCGCAGCCACGGTGACCATGATGATGTAGTTGGCCGTGGTGGGGATGCCGCAGCCCAGCAAGATGCACACCAGCCCGGTCATCACCAGCGCCATCAACAACGCCAGAGATGACTGGCTCATCAACCCGGCCGGCACCCAGTCCGCCAGCGCACCAGCGCCGCCCTGCGCCGCGCCGGTGATGATGGTGCTGAGTTTGAAGCCCACGCCGGTGAGCGTGACCACGCCGATCACGATGCCCACCGTGGCCGCCGCCGCGCCCACGGCCAGCGCGTACTTGGCACCCGTCTCGAAGCCTTCCACCAGCACCGGCAAGCCGATGCGGCCCTGCACCTTCAGCCAGCGGCACAGCAGCGGCGTGGCCACCACCGCCGCGGCAAACACGGCCACGCGCACATTCTGGTCTTCGAACAGGCCGAACATCAGCCACACCAGCACGGCATGCAGGCCGAACATCAGGCTCCAGTGGCGCGGCGTGTTGCCTTTGGGCAAAGTGGTCAGCCCGACGATGGCGCACGAGCTGATGCCGGCAAAGGCGGCCAGGTAGGGGGTGCGCCCGGCCACCAGCGCGCTGATGAGCAAAGCCAGCGGGATCAGCGTGGGCCAGCGCTGCCTTAACGATTCACGCAACTTTGGCATTTCTTCATCAGTCAACCCGCGCAGGCCGAAGCGCTTGGCCTCGAAGTGCACCTGCATGAACACGCCGAAGAAGTGCATGAACGCCGGCACGATGGCCGCGGCGATGATGGTGCTGTAGGGCAGCGCCAGGAACTCGATCATCAGGAACGCCGCCGCGCCCAGCACCGGGGGCGTGATCTGCCCGCCCGTGCTCGCGGCGGCCTCCACCGCCGCGGCAAATTCGCGTCGGTAGCCCACGCGAATCATGGCCGGAATGGTCAGCGAGCCCACCGTCACCGCATTGGCCACGCTGCTGCCCGAAAGCATGCCGAACAGCGCCGAGCCGAACACGCTCACCTTCGCCGGCCCGCCGGCCTGGCGCCCGGCAACCGTGGAAGCCAGGTCCAGGAACAGTTGGCCCAGGCCGATGCGCGTGGCCAGCACGCCAAAGAGCACGAAGTGAAACACGTAGGTCGACACCACGCCCACCGCCACGCCGTAAATGCCCTGGCTGGTGAGGTACTGGTGGTTGACGAGCTGGCCCCAGCTGGCGCCGGCGTGCTTGAGCAGGCCCGGGAACAACGGCCCGGCCAGGGCGTAGACCATGAAGACCATGGCGATGATCGGCAGCGGCCAGCCCATGCTGCGCCGCGTGGCTTCGAGCATGCACACGATCAGCACGGTGCCCATCAGCACATCCATGCCGCTGGGGTTGCCTACCCGAAACGTTAGATCTTCGAAGATGGCCGGGATGTACAGCACCGCGGCGGCCACCGCTGCGGCGAGCAGCCAGTCGAGCAGCGGCACGCCGCCCGGCGCAAGCCAGCTCGATACGCCCGCCCGTTCCAGCAAGGCCTGGCGCGCCGGGAACACCAGGAAGATCAAGCCCAGCACGAAGGCCAGGTGCACGCCGCGGTGAGTCACCTCCTGCAGCAGGCCGAAACCCGCCGTGTAGTAGTGAAACACCGACAGCGCCAACAGCAGCGCACCGACGATGAATGCTGCCGAACTGGCCAGCGGGCGAAAGCGCA
>JAYUQE010000575.1:0-2492 GCA_043756905.1 Burkholderiales bacterium
CTACTGGAACAAGGCCAACATCCACTTCGACAAAGTCACCTACACGCCGATTCCTGACGCCACGGTGCGGCTGGCGAACCTGAAGTCGGGGCAGTTCGACTTCATCGAGCGGGTGGCCTCGTCAGACATCGAGAAGCTGCAGGCCGACAAGAAGCTCAAGGTGGCACGCATCACCGAGATCGGCTACCAGGGCATCACCATCAACATCGGCAAGAGTGACCAGGCGCAGAAGAACCCGCTGGGGCGGGACGCCCGCGTGCGCGAGGCGCTGGAACTGTCGCTCGACCGCCAAGGCCTGGCCCAGGTAGTGATGGACAACGAGGCCGTGGTGGGCAACCAATGGGTGGCCCCATCCAACGCCTTCTATGCCAAGAACATGCCGACGCCGAAGCGCGACGTGGCGCGCGCCAAGGCCTTGCTCAAGGAAGCCGGCGTGCCCAACCCGAGCTTCACGCTCGTCACGCCCACCACCAGCGACGCGCAGCGCCTGGCCCTGGTGGTGCAGGCCATGGCGCGCGATGCCGGCTTTGACGTGAAGATCCTGGCCACCGAATTCGCCACCTCGCTGAACATAGCCGACAAGGGCGAATTCGAGGCTTACTTGCTGGCCTGGAGCGGCCGGCCTGACCCCGACGGCAATGCCTTCAGCTTCCATGGCTGCAAGCAGCCGCTGAACTACGCCGGGTATTGCAGCGCCGAGACCGACGCGCTACTCAACCAGTCACGCACCTTGCGCGAAGTGGCCGACCGGAAGAAGGCCTACGAGCAAATTGCCGCCCAGGTATTGAAGGCCCGACCGGTGATCTACCTGTACCACCGCAACTGGCTGTGGGCCTACAACGGCAAGCTGGCCGGCGTGCGCAACGTTCCAGATGGGCTGCTGCGCGTGCACGGTTTGAAGTTGGCGCCTTGACACCCGCCGCGCCATGCTCGAATTCCTGATCAAGCGTTTGGCACAGATCGTGCCCACGCTGATCTTCGTGTCGATGCTGATCTTCGGCCTGCAGCAGTTGCTGCCCGGCGACCCGGCCAAGATCCTGGCCGGCGAAGAGCAAGACCCCACGGTCATAGCGCATCTGCGCGAAAAGATGCACCTGGACGAGCCCTTGCCGCTGCGCTATGTGTATTGGGTGGGCGCGGCCTTGCAAGGCGACCTGGGCGAATCGGTACGCACCCAGCAGCCGGTGCTGGAACTGGTCAAGCAAAAGTTACCCGTCACGTTGCAGTTGGCGTTCATGGCCATCGTCATCGCGCTGCTGATCGGCATTCCGGCCGGCATCATCGCCGCGGTGGCGCGCGGCACGTGGTGGGACAGCGTGGTCAACGCCGTGGCGCTGTGGGGCATTTCCACGCCCAACTTCTGGCTCGGCATCCTGATGATCCTGCTGTTTTCAGTGCAGCTCGGCTGGCTGCCGGCGTCGGGCTACGTGAGCCCGTTTGAAGACCTGGGCGCCAACCTGGCGGCGATGATCATGCCGGCCTTCGTGCTGGGCAACGCCATAGCCGGCGTGCTGATGCGCCACACGCGCAGCGCCATGCTGCAAGTGCTGACTTCAGACTACGTGCGCACCGCCCGCGCCAAGGGCCTGAGCGAGCGCGCCGTGGTGCTCAAGCATGCGCTGCGCAATGCGCTCACGCCGGTGATCACCCTGGGCACGCTGGAGTTGGGCACGCTGCTGTCGGGCGCGGTGTTGACGGAGCAGGTGTTCACCATTCCGGGCTTCGGCAAGCTCATTGTTGATTCCGTTTTCAACCGCGACTTCGCCGTGGTGCAAGGCGTGGTGCTGGTCACCGCCACGGCCTACATCGGCTTGAGCCTGCTGGCCGACCTGGCCTACTTCCTGGCCAACCCGCGGCTGCGGGCGGCATGAACAGCCCCTGGCGCCGCGCCGGGCGCCGCTTGCTGCGCCGGCGTGCCGCCATGCTCGGCCTGGCCATCGTGCTGGTCTTCCTGGCCCTGGCCGTGCTGGCACCCTGGTTGGCGCCACACGACCCGATTGCCACAAGCTGGAGCGCGATCCGCAAAGCGCCCAGCGCCGAGTACTGGTTCGGCACCGACGACATCGGCCGCGATGTGCTGTCGCGCGTGATCTGGGGCACCCGCGCGTCGCTACTGGCCGGCGTGGTGTCGGTCTCGATCTCGTTGCTGCTGGGCGTGCCGCTGGGCCTGGCAGCGGGCTACCTGGGCGGCTTGACCGATGCCTTCATCTCAAGGTTGACCGACGCTTTCCTGGCCTGCCCCTTTCTCATCCTGGCCATCGCCCTGGCGGCGTTCCTGGGCCCTTCTCTGAGCAACGCGATGATCGCCATCGGCATATCGGCCACGCCGATCTTCGTTCGCCTGACGCGCGCGCAAGTGATCAACGTGAAGGTCGAAGACTACATTGAGGCCGCACTGGCAGTGGGTAACCCGCCTTGGCGCATCGCGCTGCGCCACATCCTGCCCAACATTCTGGCCCCGCTGATCGTGCAGGCCACGCTGGCCATTGCAG
>JAYUQE010000576.1:0-19030 GCA_043756905.1 Burkholderiales bacterium
CAGGTAGTTGTCGCCGCGCTTGGTGATGCCACCCAAGTTGTTCTTGCCGCCGCTCGAATGCTGGCGCGGCGTCAGGCCGATCCAGGCCCCGAACTGGGCCGCGTGCGTGAATTGTTTGAAGTCGCCCACCGTGGCCACCGAAGGTGGGAAGTCCCTTCGCATTCCGTTCGAGGCGAGGCGGACATCAAGCCGCGCAGGCGTTGCCGCTTTCATCGCGCCTCAAGCGCCTGGCAGGCGGTGGGCTGAACGGAAGATGCGCGTCGAATGAGCGCGTCACTGCGCGTCTCTGTGCGGCACTGCACGGCAGGTCAGCCCTGGGCAGGCACCGCCCGCTGGGCGCGCTGCCACGCCGCCAACATCATCTTGAACGAATGGTGCTCGGGCCCAATGCCGCGGCAGGCTGACGCATCCACCACCTGCACCGGCGCGCCGGGCTGGTTGATGCCGCAGGCCTGCAACGCCGCGGGGTCCAAGGTGTCATGCAGGTGGATGCCGGGGATGATGAGCTCGGCGCGCTGCGACGCGCGCAGCGCCGCATAGGGTGCGTGCAGGCGCGCCGCGTCGGTGGCGGCGCGGATGACGGCGCTGCGCGGCTGCAAGGGTTGCGCCGGCAAACCGCTGAATGCATAGGCGTCAGGCACCAGCACCTGGGCGTAGACGCTGTAGCGTGGCGCGTTCGGGAACAGGCCGAAGCGGTTGTAGAAGGCTTCGGCCAGCAGGCCCGGCGACGCGCGCCGGGCGATCTTGGCCACGGCGCTGCCGGTGGGCAGGCCGAACACGGCGCGTTGCTCGATGCCGAAGTCGAGCCGGCGAAACGCAAAGCGCGCCGGTCGCAGCGTATACAGCGCGCCCGTCGCGGCCACATGCTGCGCCGGGAAGAACAGGCCCTCGATGCTGCGCTCGATGGCCGGCGCGCTGACGCCATCAACCTGTCCGACATAGCAAAAGGCATGATCCGACACAGTCTCGCGCGCGGCGCGAACGCCCAGTGAACGGTCGATCAAGCCTGGCGTGTGCAGCGCCCCGGCGGCCAGCCACAGGCGCCGCGCACGCAGCTCGCCGTGCGCCGTGCGCACCCGCACCGGCCACTGGCCACTGGCCAGCGCAAAGCCCTGGGCCAACTCAGCCTGCAACACCAGCCTGCCGGCGCGTTGGGCCTGCAAGCGCAGCAGCTCGGCCCAAGGGCGAATCGGCCGCCAGGGCACGAACAGGTGCGGCTGGCCGAGCCGGCTGCGCACCGGCGTGCGCGGATAGAAGCGAGCGAACAGTGCCGCGAAGTCAGCATCGGACGCGGCGCCAAAGTTGCTGCGCCACCCGGTGGGGATCACCCCATGCCAGGCGTTGCCCAAGCCGCCCAGGCCGAGGTACGAACACGGCACGGTGGCGCGCGCGTCGTAGTGTGCAAATTGCCCCACGCGCGGCCCACCCAGCACCAGCACGCTGCGGCTGTGTTCCAGGCCCAGCACGGCGCCCAGTGCGGCCAGGCCCGAACCTATGACGATGTCTTCGAAATCCAAAGCCGGTTGCTCAGATAGGTGTAGCCATACCAGCGCAGGCCCAGGCTGCGCAGCAGCAGGTCAAGCGGGCGCAGCAAGCAAGGGTGGCCGGCGGCCAAGGCCATCAAGCTGCCGTAGAGCGTGAACAGGCCGGCATCCAGTGGGTGCTTGAACGGGCGGCGGATGCGCTCGAACAGACGCCGGCCTGTGCCGCCTTCTTCAGGCCAATGCGGCGCGAGCATGAAATCGGCCAGCCGCGCATGCGAGGTGGCGATGTTGTCTCCGCCCGGCAATTCATCGGGTTGGCCGTAGACCAGGCCCAGCGTCAGCACACGGCCCTGCGGCAAGGCGCGCACTTCCTGTTCAGCCAGATGTTTGACGCGCGGATATTCGTAGCAGTTGCTGCGTTCGTTCACGATCACCGCTGACGACGACACATACACCAGCTCGGCCACGCCGGCACTTTGCAGGCGCTGCAACAGCGCGCTGTTTTGCGCCGGGTCGCGCGAGTAGGCGAAGACCCAGACGCGATCTTGCGGCGTGAAGGCGAAGCTGGCCAGATCGCGGTGGCTCAAGGTGGTGGTGAAGCGCTGCGCCATGCGCTTGTCGGCAGCCAGCGCGCGCCAGACCTTGGCGTTGCCGCCGAGCACAACCTCGCGCAGGTTTGGGGTCGCCAAACCTGGCGCTGCATGGGTCATGGCTGAAAGGGCGGCTGGTGGCTGAAGCGGGTGTTGGTCGGGCCCGAGGGCAAGCCGCAGTCTAGTCCACTGAATCACTGAATTCGGATCGGTGCCGCCCATGCGACACGGGCGCGCTGCAGCGTTGGATGACGGACGATTGCTGACGATTGCGGATAAGCCACTGATCTGCCGGCATGAGGGCGGCTGCGAGAATGCGGGCATGAATCAACACCTTGCGCAACACCGGGCCTTGAACCGTTTCATCTTGTGTGCAGCCCTGGCCTGGCCTGTAGCCACGCCCGCCGCCGATCGCCCCTTCCTGGCCACCGCCAGCGCGGCGGCCGAGGAAGACGACGACCGGGTCTGGTCGATCGAGACCACCTGGCAAAAGCGCGGCCCGGCGCGTGGCTTGAGCGTGGCGGCCGAATATGCGTTCAACCCGACGAACTCGCTTCAGGTTGAACTTGAGCGCGAACGCGCCGGCGGCGGCACGATGCGCGGTGCGGCGCTGGAATACAAGCACCTGTTCAACCACATTGCGCGCGATGGCTATGGCTGGGGTGTCGACGTTGAACTGGCATTTGAAAAGGAAGGCGGCCAGGGCTGGCGCCGCAGCAGCCTGGCGCTGACGGCACCACTAACGTTTCAAATCATGCAAGGCGCGGGTTTTGTGCACCTCAACGCCGGCGTGGTCAAACCCGCCAGCGCGCCGCGCGAGTGGTTGCGCTCGGTGGCCATTCAGGCCGAGGCCGGGCGCCGCACCGAATTGTTCGCCGAAGCCGCCGCGCAGGGTGGGCAGCGCTTACTGCAAGCCGGCGTGCGCTGGTGGATTCAGCGCGAGAAACTGGCGTTCGATATATCGGCCCAGCGCGTGCGTGAAGGCGGGGAGCGTGAAACCGGTGTGGTGCTGGGGCTGGCGTGGTACGACTTGTCGTTTTGACCTGCTGAATTTGCCCGGACGGGGTGCCACCGGCATAATTTCCGTCGGAGCGCACCATGCACAGCAACATTGAAAGTCACCGTCTGGACGTTGCAAGGCTTTGCGAGCAATTCGATGTGCGCAGCCTCGACCTCATCGGCTCGGCAACGGGCACAGCGTTCGACCCGCTGCGCAGCGACGTGGACTTTGTTGTTGACTTCGGCATTGGCGCACAGACCGATCTATTCAGCCGCTACTTTGGGCTGAACGCGGCCCTTACCGCCCTGCTGGGCCGCAAGGTCGATCTGGTGATGGCGGGCGCGATGGTCAACCCATACTTCATTGATGCAGTCAGCCGTACTCGCCAACCCATCTATGCACGCCCGCTCGCCAAAGCTGCTTGAAGACATCCGCGACACGCGGCAGCTTTTGTTGTCGAGGTGACTCAGGGCCGCTCACTGGCGCAGTACAGCGGTGATCGCCTGTTGCGTCAGGCCGTAGAGCGCAACTTCGAAATCATCGGCGAGGCCATCAAGCGCCTGGCGCAAGTAGACCCAGGCGCCGCAAATGCCATCACGCAGTTTGCGCAAATCATTGCCTTTCGCAATGTGTTGATTCACGGTTACGACTTGGTCGACCATGTACTGGTATGGAGCACGGTTCAGCACCAATTGCCGGTGCTTCTGAAGGACGTACAAGTGCTGTTGGGAAGTAGCCCAACGCCACTACTTCACAGCGGCCGCAGCCGGCGCCACCGCCGCCCCCTGAATGCCATGCCGCGCCAGCGCCTGGGCAACAAAGCCCGAGGCCTTCATCTCTTCCACAAAGCCGTGCAGCAAGCGTGCACCCGCGTCGCGCCCCTTGGGCGTGGCCATGGCCTGGTTGATGACCATGAAGCGACCGGGCAACAGGCGCACGCCGCCGATGCGCAGCGCGTCGGCTTCGAGCTGCTGTTTGACGCCCGCGGCGACATCGAGCTTTTGCGCCATGAAGACGTCGACCACGGTTTGTGAGGTGGGCGAATGAACGATCCTGGCCTGCTTCAATTCGCGGCTCAGGTACAGGTCGTACGCGCTGCCCTTGGCCGCCGAAATGCGCACGCCGGGTTGGTCGACCTCGTCGTTGCTGCGCAGCGCCGAGCCGTTGGCCACCAGGTAGGCGCCTTCGATGACAACGTAGGGCGGGGTTTGCAGCATGTCCTGGCCGCGCAACGGGTCGATGGCCACGAAGGCGATGTCCCAGGCATTGGCCTTGGCGCCTTCGACCACCTTGCCGGCGGCTTCATAGATGACGAGTTCCAGGCTCACACCCAGGCGGCGCGCCAGCTCGGTGGCCAGGTCGACCGACACGCCGTGCGGCGCCTGGTTTGCCGCGCCCCGGTTGGCCAGGATGGGGTTGCCCAGGTTGATGGCGGCGCGCAGCGTGCCGCTGGGGGCGAGTTCGGTCTTGGCGGCGGTGGTGTGGCTGTTCATGGCGGTGGTGCAGGCCAGCAGCAGGGCGCAGGCAGCATAAAGGGTGATTCGTATGATTCGCATGAAGCCGCTCGGTTGGTGGGCGAGTGTGGATGAGATGGCTGAGCCAGCGTAGCCAATCTCGCATTGTCGCAAGCGCGCCATCAGCACGGCCGATTCGTGCTCGGCACCTGATAAAGATCGGTTCACAATCTGGTACAGCAGCGATAAGAATCGAACCCTGGCATGCGATCCCGGCTGCGGTTTTGGTGAATTTAATACCACAGTGAGGTTTACACGATGGCATCACCGACTGAGCATCAGGTTGGCATACATGACGTCGAACTGGCGCACCGGGCGCGTGCCTGGGACGAGTTTGTTGCAGTGCAGTCTGGCGCAGGTTTCATGCAGTCATCGTGGTGGTCAAATATCCAGCTTGATAATGGCTGGGGAAATTATGGCGTCGTCATAAGAGACGGGGAAACCATTGTCGGTGGCGCGCAGGTGCTGACCAAAGCTTTCGCGCCAGGAAAGAGTTACTACTACATACCGGAAGGGCCGGTACTGCCGCAGGACGAGTCGGACGGTGCACAAGTCATGCAAGCCGTGATGGATTTTATCGACCGAAAACGCCAGAGTGAAGACCGAGCCATAAGCCATTTGTGCATCGAGCCGCGCTGGCAGCAGCGGCCGAACTGCGTGAGTGGGTTTCGTGCGCGCAGAAGATGGGTGGAACCACGAACCACCCTGTACATTGATCTGCGGCCCGACGAAAGCGCGATACTCGCTCAGATGAAGCCAAAAGGGAGGTACAACATCAACGTGGCGCGCCGCCATGGGGTTTCGATTGTTGAAGACGTTTCACCCCGAGGCCGCGAGGATTTCGTGCGTATCTATCAGGCGACGATCGACCGCCACGGGTTGGAGGGCAATAAGGCCGGCTATTATCATATGTTGATTCCTAGGCTCGTTGCAGTGAGCCGCGGTTCGGTCTTCTTTGCCGAATATAAGGGGTTTAGAATAGCGACGGTCTTGGTGGTTTATTTCGGCGAGCGCGCCACCTACTTTTTCGGTGGCTCCATCGCAGCGCATCGTCACGTCATGGCGCCATATCTGCTCCACTTCGAAATCATGCTTCGAGCCAAGAAGCTGGGTTGTCGGTGGTATGACCTGTATGGTATTGCTCCACAGTCGGTGGGCGCAGATCATAAGTGGGCCAATATCAGCGTCTTTAAACGCAAGCTGGGCGGGCAGGATTTTAGTTTTGTACCTTCTATGGATTACGTCTACGACGCCGTCGCATACGAAACGTATCGGCAATCTTGATGATTTGATTGCCCCGTTGGGTGGTGAGTTGAGTATTTCATTGTGAGCCCCACATGACCGAGCCTTCCCACGAACTGGCCACTGAACAAAAGTGGCGTGACCATTACTCGGGCCAGCGTGCACAGACCACCTACCACAGCTCGCGCCTGCAGCCGCCTGAACAACGCTTGTTCGACTTGCTCGCTACCGAGCTGACCAGCGCGCGTGTGCTTGATGTCGGTGTGGGCGCAGGCCGCACCACGGTGCATCTGGCGCCGCGATGCCGGCAATACATCGGCGTGGATCTGCTGCCTGTGATGGTGCAGGCCTGCCAGCAGCGCTTTGCCAGCGAGCCCTGGCACCGCGCCGGCATGTTTGCGCAGGCTGATGTGTGCGCGCTGCCTTATGAAACAGCGTCTTTTGATCTGCTGCTGTTCAGCTTCAACGGCATTGACCATGTGCCACCGGCGTTGCGCCTGGCTGCCTTGCGTGAATGCCGCCGGGTGCTGCGCACGGGTGGCGCCTTCATTTATTCGTCGCACAACCTGAACTGGTTCGACAGCCCCGGGCTGCTGCCGCGCCGCGGCACGCTGCGTACCTGGTGGGGGGACACCCAGCACCGCCGCCTGATGCGCAGCCGTATTGACGTTGCTCGTACCCGTGGCTTGGCGCAGGCCATGCTGTGCGAGCCGCCGCACTTCGGCGAGCTGTACTACGCGCGCCCGGCAGAACACCTGGCGCAAACACAACAGGCCGGCTTCGATACATGCCAGGTGTTCTGCCAGCGTGGCCACATGCATGAACCGGGCCCCGCGGCCCACGGCTTGCGCGATCCGTGGCTCTACTATCTTGCCCGTTGAACCCAAGGCCCGACTGGCTCGTCTCCTTCGGCGGCCGCCCCTGTGGGCGGTAGGTCAGGCAGCCGCCTCTGTCAAGGCGTCGCGCCTTACCGCGATGGGGCCTGCAACTTGACACCAGGGCTGGCGACCATGCGGCCGCTTTTGGCCAGGGCCACCACATCCACCTGCCAGCGCTTGGCCAGGGCCAGTGCCTGCGCCGCGCTGCCCATGAACAGCGGCTTGGTCAGCGCATCGGCCAGCGCGCAGCTTGGTGCCAGCACCACCACGCAGGCAAGCTGTGCCGGCGAATAGCCGCTGCGTGGGTCGAGGATGTGGTGGTCGCGCTGATCGGCGCTGAAGCTCATCTTGTCGTCAGACGAGCAAGCGATGGCGCGGCCGTCGGCGGCGATCGTGGTCAACACGTCATGGGCCAAGCGCGGGTTGGCCACGCCGAGCTGCCATGCCTGACCCGCGCCAGGCTGCCCCAGCGGCAGCCACTCGCCGGTTTGCAGCAGTGCATGCTCAATGCCGTGCTGGCGCAGCGCCGCTGCGGCTTCATCGGCGGCAAAGCCTTGGGCAATGCCGTTAAGCGTGATGGCCATGCCCGGCCGGTTGAAAGCAATGCGTTGTGGCGTGATGTGCAGGCCCTGCCAGCCCACGTGCGCCAGCGCGGCGCGCAGCTCGGCCGGCTGCGGGCGGCGCTGCGCGCGGGTGGCTTGCTGCCAGAGTTGCCACAGCGGCTGCACGGTGGGGTCGAACAGGCCGCCGCTGGCCCGGGCCACCTGCCAGGCCAGGCGAAGCACGCGCAGCAGCTCATCGGCCGGGGCATGCAGCACGCCTTGGCGGTTCAGGCGCACGATTTCACTGTCGGGCCTGAACAGGCTCATCAGTTGATCCACGCGCTGCACGGCCGCGGCGGCCGCGGCCACACCGCGTTGCGCCACCCGCTCATCTGAATGTGCAGCCCGCAGCCACACCGTGGTGCCGAAGGCGAGCAGGGCGGTTTCGTGCCAGTGCAGCGCCGCCGGCTTGGCCGCACGCGCTGCCAGTGCTGGCCACATCGCGGCGCCCAGCCCCCAGGCCAGGCGCAAGGCATCGCGGCGGGTGGCTTGTTTCATGCTGTAGCCTGCATTGCGCGAATCGGGATCGTGCGGCCCTTGTGCTGCCACACCAGCGGCAGGCAGGCCTTCGGGTCGTCATGCGTTTGCACGCAGTCCAGGCATTGAAAGCACTCGGCGTAGTCCACCTTGCCGGCCGGGGCGATGGCCTGGTATTCGCAGCGGTGGCGGCAGGTCTGGCAGGGCGTGCCGCATTCGCTGCGGCGCGGTATCCAGTTGAAGATGCGCACGCGGCCCAGCACGGCCAGCGCGGCGCCCAGCGGGCAGATGTAGCGGCAGTAGCCGCGGTAGACAAACAGGCCCAGCAGCAGGCAGGCCACGGCAAACAGCAAGTACGGCCACTCGCGCTGGAAGTGCAGGCTGATGGCAGTTTTGAAGGGCTCCACTTCCACCAGCGTGTCGGCCAGCGGCGAGGCCACGGCCGCGGTGCCCAGCAGCAAGGCCAGCACGCCATATTTCAAACGCTTGAGCCACCGGTCGGTGCGCAGGCGCAAGCGCCGCTGTGCCCAGCCCAGCCGCCCTGCCAACAGCGACACCAGCTCTTGCAAGGCGCCAAAGGGGCACAGCCAGCCGCAGAACGTGCCGCGGCCCCAGACCAGCAGGCTGGCAAACGTGAAGATCCACAGGACAACGGCCATCGGGTCGGCGAGCAGGAATTCGGCACTGCGCCCGGCGGCCAGGGCTTCGACCAAGGCGGTGAGGCTGACGATGGTGAGCTGGCCCTGCGCGTACCAGCCAATGAACACCAGTGTGAACAGCAGGAAGGCGATGCGAAAGCCGCGCAGGCGCTGCGCGCTGGCGGCTGTCTTGCGCTGCCACACCAAGCCTGCGGTTAACACCAACAGGCCGGCGCCAAGTGTGAGCAGATCGGCTTGCCGCTGGCCCCAGGGCTCCAGCCACTTGGGCGTTTCGCGCTGCGGGCGAAAGTCTTCGGCCTGGGCGATGCTGAACGGGCGCTTGAAGCCGGCGCGGGCAATGTCGCCGGGTGCATCGCTGCTGGCAACACCGTTGGCCTCAGCCGTGCGCCGCCAAACTGAAAGCTCCATCGCCACCGGCTGCCACGCATCCAGCGCGGCGCCACCGTCTGCGGCGTGCACCTTGAAGTAACGCGGCACCGAGGTGCCCGACACGCCCGAATGCTGGCCCGACATGCGCAGGCCCTTTTGCCACGCCAGCGGCTCCAGCACGAAACGGCGGCCGTTTTGCGTCAGGCTCAGCGTGGCGCCGCGTTGGCCGCTGGCCGCGGCGCCGGGCTCCACCAGGCCATAGCGCCCACCGTCCAGCGCCATCAAGACCGGCACGCCTTGCTCGCGCCAGGCCCGCACCTCGCGCCAGCGCGCGGCATCCAGCAGGTTGCGGCCAGCTTGCGGAATGCCCACGAAGGCCAGCCACAAGTCCACCCCCGCCCCTTTCGGGCGGATGGTGGCCTCGGCGTCGCGCCCGGCACCCGGCGTGCCGGCAAAGGCAGCGTTCAGCGCCCTGTTCTCGATGGCCCAGGGTTGCAGCAGTTGCGCCGTCACCAGGCCGTTGAAGCCGGCGCGCTGGTAGCGGTCGTCACGGCCGCCGCTGGCGGGCTCGAACGGTACCGACTTGGGGTCAATCAGCGCGGCCTGGGCGGCCTGCGTGGTCTGCGCAGCCTGGGCCATCTGCGCCACCTGCGCGGCCGATTCCATGATGCTGCGGTCGATGGCATTGACGCTCACCGTGCCGGCCACCACGCCGTGCAGCGTGGCAATGGTGGGCGTGACCACGCGCTGCGCCTTGGCGCCCAGCACATGCACCTGATGGTGCACGGTCACGTCCTTGTACTGCTGCGCAAAACCGTTGAGTTGCGCCGTGCCCGCTTCAGAGCGAAAGATGGGCTCCATGTGCGACAGCAAGCGCGAGGTGACGAACGCACCGTCGCGGTCCATCACCACCAGCACGTTCAGCGGCTTGCCGCCATAGCCGGCCACGGGTTCAAGGTCCACCGTCTCGAAGACATAGTTCTGCAACTCCGGGCCTTGGCCGGTGCGGGTAAACACCGGCCACACGGGCGGGTGCGGCAGCATCTCGCCCACCAACCAGGGCGGCGGGAACATGGCTTCAACCTGGGCTTTGGTGAGCGTGCCGGCGGGGCTGGCGGCGCTGCACAGCGCCAGCAGCATCGGCCCAAACCAACGCAACAGGGCGATCAGCAGCGGCGACATCGGCGCTGGCGCTGCTGCCGCGCTTACTTCTGAATGGTGTTCAGGAAAGCCATCAACTCTTTGAGCTGCTGGTCGTTCAACACGTCTTTCCAGATTGGCATGCCTGTATCGGGCCGGCCATTGCGGATGGTGGTTTGTGCCACCTCTTGCCACTTGGCGTCGTAGCGCATTTGCATGCGGCGCACGTCGCGCTCGCGCAGCGGCGACGCACCGTTGGCGCCGTGGCAGTGTGAGCACTTGTCGTTGAAGCGCAACCGCCCTGAAGCCACGGTGGGGTCTTCGGGCGCCACGGCGGCGGCCGTGACGGCGGTTGCAGCGGTTGCAGCGGTTGCGGCCGCTTTGGCTTTTGGCTTGGGTTTGGGCTTAGGCGGCGGGGTTTCGGTGTTGACGAACACCAGGCCGCTGGCGGGGACCTGCACCGCGGCCTGCGCGCGGTTGACCGCCAAGGCGCTGCTCGGTTTGGTCAGCGGCGCGCCGTCAAACTGCACCGGCTTGGCGGTGGGGAAACCGTACTTCTCGGCCAGGCTGCGAATCTCGGGTTGCAGATCGGTCAGCGCCTGGTCGATGCGCGCTTTCAAGCCTTCAGCGCCAGCGCGAACGCCCACCACCACCTGGCCGGAAAGATCGAGCCCCGCCACCGGGGTGATCTGCCAACGGCCCTGGAACCTGGCCTTGTTGTCGTAGCCGGCCACCGGGCCCCACAGAAAGCCGACATCGGCCTGGCCATCGGCCAGGGCCTTGAACACTTCATCGGCATTGCGGTAGGTGCTGGTGGTGTAGCCGGTGAGGGTGGAAAACAGGATGTGCGGCGTGGTGGAGTACTGCAGCGCGATGCGTTTGCCCTTCAGCGCTTCAAGCGATGTGAACACGTTGCCCGTGGGCGTGACCATGGCATAGCCCACATCGAGGAAGGGCTGGCTCTTCTGCACGCCGCGGGCACGCCAGTCGGTACTGGCGGGCAGGGCGAACATGGCGTCGCACTCATCTTTCTGGATGGTGTTGCGCATCGCGCGCCGCTGGAAAGCGGTGGACCACCAGGTGTATTCAACCGGCATGTTCAGCTTGCGGCCCACCAGTTCCGCAAGCTCAACATACATGCCCTTTTCCTTGCCTTCACTGCTGAAGGGCAGGTTGTCAGGGTCGGCACAGACGCGCAGCGTTTGTACCTGCGTTTGTGCCTGTGTCTGTGCGTGGCCAGTGGCTGCCACCAGCACGGTGGCGGCCACGGCCGCGGCTTTCAAAAACCGGCCACTGAAATAGTGACCCAAAACGTTAGCGACCCATGCCGGAGAACCGCACTGCCTGACGCTTGCTTGCTTGTTGCGGAACTTCATGCCTTGGTCGCCTTCACTTGCAGTGGAATCAGTTCAGCTTGAACACGTACATCGTGCCGCCCTCAGGGCTGGCGGCGACCATCTTCTCGCCCAGCGCGCCCAGGAACGCGGGGATCGACAGCGTGCGGCCCGACACCACGGCCAGGTACTGCTTGCCGTTGATGACATACGTCATGGGCGCGGCGGTGATGCCCGAGCCGGCGTTGAACTTCCACAGCAACTTGCCGGTCTTGGTATCGAGCGCCTTGAACCAGCCTTTGATGTCGCCGTGGAAGGTCAGCCCGCCATCGGTAGTGAGTATGCCGCCAGCGTAGGGCAGTTCATCCTTGTTGAACCAAACCGTGGTTTGCTTCACCGGATCCCAGGCCTTGACGCCGCCGCCGTGGCCACCAGGGCCAAGCTTCCCAAGGTCAAAGTTCACGCCCAGGTAAAACTGGCCGCGCTTGTACTCGGGCTGAATGCCTTCCAGATCCATGCACATGTTCATGGTCGGCATGACAACCACGCCGTTCTTGGCGTCCCAGCTCATGGGCATCCAGTTCTTTGCCCCAAGGAGTTGGGGGCAGATGTCAGACGCTTTACGCCCCATGCCAGGCCGCTTGACGTTGCCTGCCGCTTCGATGGGCATGCCGGTCTTCATGTCGATGCCGGTAGCCCAGTTCACACCGTCTACGAACTGCTTGGCCGACAGCAGCTTGCCGTTGGCGCGGTCGATGACGTAGAAGAAGCCGTTGCGGTTGGCCTGCATCACCACGGGCACCTTCTTGCCGTCGAACGGCAGGTCGGCAAAAACCAGTTCGTTCACGCCGTCGTAGTCCCACGCATCATGCGGCGTGGTTTGGTAATGCCAGACGATCTTGCCGTCCTTCGGGTTCAGCGCCAGGATCGACGCGGTGTACAGGTTGGTGAACTGGCCGATGTTCGAGGTGTCGTTGCCGCGCACCGCCGCCGCCCAGGGTGCCGGGTTGCTGGTGCCGTAGTAGACGAGGTTCAGCTTGGGGTCGTACGAGCCGATGTGCCAGGCCACGCCGCCGCCGGTTTTGCCCGAATCACCCTTCCAGGTTTCGCTGCCCTTTTCACCCGCGCCCGGCACGGTGTGGGTGCGCCAGACTTCCTTACCGGTCTTCACGTCAAGGCCGACGATGGCGCCGCGCACGCCGTATTCGCCTCCGCCGAAGCCGGTGATGATCACGTCACCCGCCAGCGTCGGTGGGCTGGTGATGACCGAGCCCTGCTCGTAGTCGACGATCTTGGTCTTCCAGGCTTCCTTGCCGGTGTTGGCATCGAGCGCCACGATGAAGGAATCGAGACGGCCGAAGATGACCTTGCCGTCGGCGTAGGTGACGCCGCGGTTGTTCACATCGCAGCAGGCAAATTGGTCAATGCCTTTGGGCACATCAGGCGAGTACTGCCACTTGATTTCACCCGTGGTGGCGCTCACGGCGAACACGTTCTTCGGGCCGAAAGACGACGTGACGTAAAGCGTTTCGCCCACCAGGATGGGCGTGGATTCCTGCGAACGCAGGCTGCCCAATTGCAGCGCGAAGGCCACATTGAGTTTGCCCACCGTCTTGGTGTTGATTTGTGTGGCGGCACTGTGCCGCGTGTTGCCGGTGTCGCCGCCATAGACAGGCCAGTTCTGGGCCTGTGCCGTGGCGGCCACTGTGAGCAGCGCACCAAGCGCTGCCCGGGTCAAAGCGTTTCTCATCACGTGCTCTCCTCGTCGATTGCGGTAGGGAAGGTGGGTTTGCCGGCTCAGCGCCCGTCGCCTGGTTTGCCTGGGCAACTGGGTTGCGCCGCCGGCAGGCCGGGCGCGCGCTCACGCACGCGTTTCAACCCTGGCCATTCGGCGCCGCCATTTTGTTACTGTCGGGGGGCAAAGGCTGCACGGTGAAAGCCCTTAGCGCAGGGCCCCGCGGTGTCCCATAAAGACGCACAGACGCCAGGGCATTCACTACTCCCAGCGCACCAGCTCCATGCTCAGCTTGCCGCCCAGCATGAAGCGCGAGGGTGAAGGTTCCTCGCGCTCCAGCTTCACCAACCCCACGCCGGGGCAATACCACTCGCGGCTGGTGAGCGGAATGTCGCGCCAGGCGAATTGCGCATCCACGTACAGCCGCACCTTGGCGCTTCCGCCCAGGCGCAGGCAGCGCTCGAAGTTGCCGGCGCGGGTTTCAACCTTGTCGTCCAGCGCTTCGATGGTGTAGACCATGGGGAAGGGCTTGTGCGTGCGGCGAATCTCCTTGGGCACTTCGCTGCGCCGCTGCAGCATGTAGGCGGTGGTCAACACCTGCCACTGCGTGCCCACCTGGTAGGGGCGCTGCAAGACATAACGCACGGGTTCATCGGCCTGGGCAAAGCGATCCAGCGGGTTGCGGCTGGCGATGCGGGTGACGCCGGTCTTGTCGCTGCGCAGCCAGTAGTCGGTGCCGGTGCTGGTGTGGCGGCGCACGGCGGGTGCGTCACCCATGGTTTCGGCCGCGCGGTTGCGGATGGTGAGCATCTCGATGGTGGCGGGGTGGTCGTCGAGCGTGGTGGCGGTGCGATACGTCCAGTTGCGGCCTTCCTGCAACGGGAAGTAGTCGTCGCTGGCGCCGCCGGGGCCCTGGCCGCAGGCGGCGATCAACCCGCAAAGGAGCAAGGAAGCGACGTTGCGCACCTCACTTCTCCGGCAACTGGGGCGACGGCAGGTCGCGGATCTTCACTTCCTGCTCGTCGTTGCCCGGCTTGAGCCAGCCCAGGCCGCGCTTGTTGCCGGGCGCCTTGATCTCGGCCGTGCCCATCTGGCTCACGCCGTCGCGCGAACGGCGCAGGCCTTCGTCGATCTGGCCGTGCAATTCCTTGCTGTACTTCACCCGGTAGGCGCGCGGCGCCAGGCCGATGCGGCCTTCAACGATCTCGCTGACCCACATGAACACCGAGCCGGAATTCTTGGTGCTGGGTTCATCCACCGCCGCGGCCAGCATCACGAAGCGCTCGGGCAAGGGCTCTTCGCTGGGCACGCCCCAGATGGCGCGCACGGCGTCATGGCCCACGAAGTAAAGCAAGGTGACGCTGAGCGCCAGCAGCATCTTCAGCCAGGCCGGCCAGCGGCTCCACAGCAGCGCCAGCGCCAGCAGCAGCGCCAGCGCGGCGAAGCTCAATATCAATGCCAGAGACATTTCTTGTGGTCCTCGTTGTTTTTGTCGATAGGCATCATTGCTTGCCCACCATCGCCTTGGGCAAGGTGTTCAGCCCGGTCACGCTGCCATCCGCGCGCACGGTGAAGCGCACCAGGGTGGCTTCGGCGCCGGGTTTTTCCAGCGTGTGCTGGCCGTAGTAAGCCACCTCGGCACGCGGGTTCACCTTCACCACGCTCAAGGTCAATGGCACCGCCTTGCCCGAGCGCGGGTCGTTTGAGGCGGCCAGGGACGAGGCTGACTTGCTGCCGTCGTAGTAATGCGCGTTGACGATGTATTCGCCGCTGACGATGCCGCGCAGCGTGACGACTTCCTGGTTCAGCGGGTTCACCAGGCGCCGGCCGTCGATTTCCACGGTGTCATTCGCAATGCCGCGGTCGTCGCGGTCCAGGTGCATCAGGCCGGCCTCGCGGGCGCGAAACCACACCACCTCGCCGGCCGGGTTCTGCACCCACAGGTCGATGTCATTCGGGTCGTTGTCGGGCCAGCCCAAGGTGAGGATGAATTCGGCCTTGGCCGCCACATCACCCGCCTTCAAGGCCTTGGGGTTCATCGCCAGCAGGGCGATGATGAAGCAGAACACGAAGGCGATGAGCATGTTGAACAACATGTCGTAGAACGGGTCGACCTCGGGCTCGCGAGCGTTGCGGCGCTGGCGCATGGCGGATCACCCCTCACGCCGGCGCCGCAGGCGCAGCGGCGGGCTGCACGCTCAAACCCTGGCGCTGGGCCAGCGCAACGATGGCATCGGCATAACGATCCAGACGAGTCAACTGCAGGCCCAGCAGGATGTTGCCCACCAGGCCGACCATGGTGGTGAGCAGGGCCACGCCCAGGCCGTTGGTCAGGCTGCGCAGCAGATCCTGGCTTTGCGCTGCGTCGAAATTTTGCAGGTTGCCGATCTCCAGCGCCAGGATCGAAAAACCGATCACCTTGCCCAGCAGGCCGAGCTTGAGCTGAATGCCATTCACCCACCAGGCCGTGCTGTGCGGGCCGTGCGTGGCTTCCAGCAGCAGATCGAGCGGCGCCGCGGCGTCAAGGGGTGCTTGCTGCAACGCTTGCCGGTATTCGGCAACCCAGCCGGTGGCGCCTGCATGCTGCGCCCAGCGCTGTTGCAGCGCCAGTTCGCGCGCGCGCTTGCCGCACCACAGCGTGGCCCCGACGAAGATCACGATGATGATCAGCGTGATGCCGGTGGGGTCCGAGCGCAGCAGCAGCCCCCACACGCCGCGTATGCCCAGCAGCCAGGTGCCGAAGACGAACAGGCCCAGCAGCGTGAGCCATTCCAGCCACAGAGGTTCGTCGAGCGGGCCGGGGGTGGCTTGGGCACGCTGCCCGGGCAGGCGCGAAAGGATGGCTTTCATGGGGGCGGGTCTGTTGCTCAATGGCCGCCGCGGGCCAGGCCCAGGCGGTCCACCGTCTGGCGTTCCGCGGCGTAGGTGTCGCGCATGACGCGGCCATAGTCCTGCGGGCCCAGGTAGGCCAGTTCCTGGTCGTACTTTTCAAGCTCGGCCACATGGGCCGGCTCTTGCATGGCGGCCTTGAAGGCATCGTGCAAGGTTTGCACCACGGGCGCGGGCAGGCCGCGCGGGCCGGCCAGGCCGTAGGGCGACATGGCCACGATGCCCAGGCCCAGCTCCTGCAGCGTGGGCACCTGCGGCCAGCGCCTGGATCGGCGGTCGCCGAAGGTAACCAGCAAACGCAGCTTGCCGTTGTCGACATACGGCGCAAAGCCGCTGGAGTTGATGCCCACCTGCACCTGGCCGGAGCTGACCGCAATCATCTGCTCGGCCGTGCCCTTGTACGGCACATGCACATAGCCCAGGCCGCGCCGGTTCATCAGCTCGTCCATCACCAAATGCGGCGTCGTGCCCACGCCATTGGTGGCGGCGGTGAGCTGGCCGGGGTGGGACCAGGACCATTGAAAAACATCGTCCAAGGTCTTGAACGGGCTGTCTGCCCGCACCACCATGCCGAAGGTGACGCCGCTGATCTGGATGATGGGCGTGGTGTCGTGGATCGGGTCCCACTGCACCTTGCGCGTCCACGGTGCGCGAAACACCGGCTGCGGCATCTGCGCAATGGTGTAGCCATCGGGCGCAGCGCTTTGCAGCACCGGCATCGCCAGCGTGCCACCGGCGCCGCCGCGGTTTTCAGTCACCACCTTTTGCCCCAGGTGGCGGCCGGCCAGTTCGGCCAGCAGGCGCAGCGTCAGGTCGGTGGCGCCACCGGCCGCCCAGGGAACCCACAAGGTGATGGGCCGGGTGGGATAGCGGCCGTTGCTCTGCGCCAGCGCGGCGCCAAAGGCCGGCCCGAATGACCAGGCGCCCAGGTGGGCCAGTACTTTGCGTCGCGTGTTCATGGTTCAGTGATTTCTATCGTTAAGGCGTGGCTCAGGCCGGCCCGCCGCGCTTGGCCAGTTGGCCAAAGCCGCGCTGCGGGTCATAGCCCCAGGCCGCCAGGGCAAAGCAGGCAGCCAGGGTGCCCAGCACCACATAGGGTGCCACACCGGGGTCTTGGCCGTAGAGCGCAAAGCGCATCCATTCCACGGCGTGGGTGAAGGGGTTGATGCGCGCGAGCTGGTAGACCCAGGCCGCACCGGCTTCTTCGAGCTTCCACAGCGGGTACAGCGCGGTGGAGATGAAGTACATGGGGAAGATGACGAAGTTCATGGTGCCGGCGAAATTTTCCAACTGCTTGATGTGCACTGAAAGCAGCAGCCCCACCGCGCCGAGCATGAGCGCGGCGCACACACTGGCCAGCAGCAGGTGCGGCGTGTGCGCGCCAAATACCGGCAACTGCGTGCCCAGCAGCCAGGCCACCGCCACAAACGCGGCGGCCTGCACCAGCGAAAGCGTGGCCGTGGCCAGCAGCTTGGCGAACAGAATCCAGGGCCGCGGCAGCGGCGCGGTGAGCAGCAGGCGCATCAGGCCCATTTCACGGTCGTACACCATGGCCAGGCTGGACTGCATGCCGTTGAACAACATCACCATGCCCACCAGGCCCGGCGCAATGTAGACGTCGTACGGAATGTAGGTGTCGTAAGGCGGCGCAATGGCTACGCCGAAGACGTTGCGAAACCCGGCGGCAAATACCGCCAGCCACAGCAGCGGGCGCACCAGAGCCGAGGCCAGGCGGCCGTATTGCTGGCTGAACTTGAGCAGCTCGCGCCAGACGATGGCGCGCAGGGCTTGAAGGTAATGGGCAGCGTTCATTTCTTGCGGGCCGGGCACAGGGCTTCGGGGCCGTCAGCGCCAAGCGTGTCGAGCGCATTGCGCGGATGCATCACGCCTTCCACCGGGGCCATAGCCTGCACGCCTTGGCCGTCAGTCAGCATGAGCGGCTGGCGCAACTGGCCGTCCCAGGGGCGAAAGCTCATGTTCACGCCTTTGTAGCCATCGAGCGTGCCACTGGCCAGGGCTTGCGCAAACGCCGCGGCCGGGCCTTTGGGTGTCGCCACGGCGGCCGTGACCAGGGCTTTGCCGGCCATCCACGCAGCCCAGTCATGCGCCGTCATCGGCCGGCCCGCCGCCTTAGCGAAACGCTTGACGAGCTGCGGCGCGCCAAAGCGTTCGAACGATGCATGCCAGGCCAGTGCGAGCAGGCCGCCGTCGCCCACCACGGGGCGGGCCAGCGCGGTGCGGTAGGGCAGGCTGCGGGCGAACTCGCCGTCGCTATCGATCACCCACACCACATCGTAGCTAACGTTACCGGTGAGCAGCAACGGATTCGCCAGGTCGCGCTCGCGCGGGTCGGCGCTGAGCTTGAACGGCTTGGCCGCCACCAGCTTCAAGCCATAACGTTTGATGGAAGCTTGCGCCACGGCGCTGCGTGCGGCGTCTGGCGCGCCGGCGCCGGTGAGCAGCAGCACCTGGGCCCATTTGCGCGCCACCAGGGTTTGCGCCAGGGCGTCGGCGCGCATGCGCTCGCTGGGCAGCAGGTGGCTCAGGTTGGCGCGGCAGTCGGCTTGCCGCAGGGCGTCGGCTGGCTCGCCCAGGTTCAGCACGGGCAGCTTGGTTCCGTCAGCCACGGCCAGGGTTGATGAAGCGTCAAGATCGGTCAGCAGCACCGCGGCGCCGGCTTTCTCTGCGGCGCCGGCCGCGGCGCGCGCGGCAGCGGGGCTGGCCGCGCTGATCACCTCAAGCGTTAGCTTGGCGCCGGCGGCATCCAGTTCGAACTCGGCTTCGGCCAGCGCCACGTTCAGGCCATCGGCCGCGCTGCCGCCGGGGTGGCCGAGGTAGGCGCGCTCAACCCGTGTCTTGTCCAGCCGCGGGTCTTCGGTGCGCACGATCAGCGTGGCCTTGAAGGTGGCCGCGTTCGCTGGCGCAACAACGGCGGCGCAGAGCAATAGCGCTAGTGGCCTGTAACGTTGAAATGGGAGTCGAGGAACGTGCGAGGCGAGGCGCGATGCAAGGCGCACAAGCACAGCGATGCCGCGTGGCATCGCGAGCATTTGCAACGCCGCAGCGTGCCCTGCATCGCGCGGGCAGCGACTTCCGATTTCAGCGTTACAGGCCACT
>JAYUQE010000577.1:0-6528 GCA_043756905.1 Burkholderiales bacterium
GCTGGCGATCTCGCGCGCCCTGATGGCCGCCCCCGATCTGATGCTGCTCGATGAGCCCAGTCTGGGCTTGTCGCCCAAGCTGACCAAGGAAATCTTCGAGATCGTGGTGCGCATCAACCGCGAGCGCGGCACCACCATGCTGCTGGTGGAACAGAACGCCAACATGGCCCTCAACGTGGCCGACCACGGCTATGTGCTCGAAAACGGCCGCATCGTCATGGAAGACACCTGCGCGCGGCTGCGCGAGAAGGAAGACATCAAGGAGTTCTACCTGGGCATGAAGGAAGCCGGCGTGCGCGGCGAGCGGCGCTGGAAGAAAAAGAAGACGTGGCGATGAGTGCTGCCAAAGACCCCCACCGCATCGTCAGCGGCGCAGAGTTCGGCTGGAACTTGCAGCCCTTGCCGTATGACACCTTGCCCAAGTTGTTCTGGCAGCGCGTGGCCGAAATGGGCGGCGCCACCATGATGCGGCAGAAGGAACTGGGCATCTGGCACGCCTACAGCTGGAACGATGTGGCGCTGCGCGTGAAGGAAATCGGCGCCGGCCTGGTCAGCCTGGGCCTGGCGCCGGGCGAAGTGGCTTCGGTGCTGGCCAACACCTGCCGCGAATGGCTGTGGGCCGATGTCGCCGTGCAAAGCATGGGCGGCGTGTGCAACGGCATCTACCCCACTGATGCTGAGGCGCAGGTCGAGTACCTGTGCAGCGACTCCGGCAGCGTGTTCCTGTTCGTTGAAGACGACGAGCAACTCGACAAGTACCTTGAACTGGCGCAGCAGTTGCCGCGCCTGCGCAAGGTCATCGTCTTCGACATGGAAGGCCTGGCCGGCCTCGATGACCCGCGCGTCATCAGCCTGGACGCCCTGATGGCGCTGGGCCGCGAACACATGGCCGCGCACCCGAAGCTGCTGGATGAGCGCCTGGCTTGCCGCAGCACCGAAGACTTGGCGATCCTGGTCTACACCTCGGGCACCACGGGCAAGCCCAAGGGCGCGATGATTTCGCACCGCAACATCTGTGCGGTGCTGGCCGGCTTGGGCGCCAGCCTGTTCGAAGGCATTGCCGAAGGCGGCGAGCGCATTGCCTTCCTGCCGCTGTGCCATGTGGCGGAACGCTTGATCGGCGCCTACATCCCGATGGCGCGGCGCTCGGTGATCAACTTCGTCGAGAACCCCGAAACCGTTTTTGAGAACCTGCGTGAGGTGCAGCCGCACCTGTTCTTTGCCGTGCCGCGGGTGTGGGAGAAGATCTATTCGCAAGTGATGATCAGCCTGAGCGAGGCCGGCAAGATTCAGCAAGCCGCTTATGCCTGGGCGGTGGCCGTTGGCAAGCAGGTGGCCGAGTTGCGCCTGGCGCAGCGCGAACCCGGCGTTTGGCTGAGCGCGCAGTACGCCTTGGCGCGCGCGTTGGTGCTGGGCAATGTGCTGCGCATGATCGGCCTGGATCGCGTGCAAGTGGGGCTGACCGGCGCGGCGCCCATTTCGCCTGATCTCATACGTTGGTACCTGGCGCTGGGCGTGCCGCTGGGCGAAGGCTGGGGCATGACCGAAACCACCGGCGGCGGCACCGTGAACCCGCGCCGGGCCATGCGCCCGGGCACCATAGGCCGGCCCGGGCCCGGCATTGAAATGCGCATTGCCGAAGGCACCGATGAGATCTTGTTGCGCGGCCGCAACGTCATCATGGGCTACTTGAATCAGCCGCAGAAAACCGCTGAAACGATCACGCCCGACGGTTGGCTGCACACGGGCGATGTGGGCCGGGTCGATGACGACGGCTACTTCAGCATCACCGACCGCATGAAGGACATCATCATCACCGCCGGTGGCAAGAACGTCACGCCCAGCGAGTGGGAAAACGAGCTGAAGTTCAGCCCGTACGTGACGGACGCGGTGGTGATTGGCGACAAGCGGCCCTACCTGAGCGTGATCGTGATGATCGACCAGGAGAACGTCGAGAAGTACGCGCAAGACCATGACATCCCGTTCAGCAACTACACCAGCCTGACGCGCGCGCCGCAGGTGCGCGAACTGATCTGGGCCGACATCGAGCGCGTGAACAAGAAGTTCGCGCGCGTTGAGCAGATCAAGAAGTTTTACCTGCTCGAAACCCTGCTCACCGCGGAAGACGATGAACTCACCCCCACCATGAAACTCAAGCGCAAGTTCGTTGAGCAAAAATACGCGTCGGCCATTGACGCCATGTACCGTTGACCTTGTCTAACCGGAGAAAAGCAGATGACAAAAACCTTCCTCGCCACCCTGGCCCTGGCCGCCACGCTGGCCGCTGGCGCGGCAACTGCCCAGACCCAGGGCGTGACCAAGACCGAGATCACCATCGGTTCGATCCAGGATTTGTCAGGCCCGATTGCCGGCTACGGCAAGCAAACCCGCATGGGCATGCAATTGCGGGTCGATGAAATCAACGAGCAGGGCGGCATCAACGGCCGCAAGATCAAGATCCTGTTCGAAGACTCCGGCTACGACCCCAAGCGCGCCGTGCTGGCGGCGCAAAAGCTGGTCAACCAGGACAAGATCTTCGCCATGCTCGGCCACCTGGGCACGGCGCAGAACAACGCGGCCATGCCGATCCAGTTTGAAAAGAACGTCATCAACTTCTTTCCGCTGTCGGCCGCGCGCGAAATGTTCGACCCCGTGCACCGGCTGAAGTTTGCCTACGCCGGCCCGTACTTCGACCAGGTGCGCGTGATGCTGCCCAAGCTGGTGAAGGAGAAGTCGGCCAAGAAAGTTTGCGCGTTCTATCAAGACGATGAATTCGGCCTGGAAGTGCTGCGCGGCGCCGAGGCCGGGCTGAAGGCCATGAACATGGAACTGGTGGAGAAGACCTCGTACAAGCGCGGCGCCACCGACTATTCGTCGCAGGTGGCACGCATGAAGGCATCAGGTTGCGACCTGGTGGTCATGGGAACGATCATCCGCGAGACCATCGGCGCCATCGCCGAAGGCCGCAAGACCGGCTTCACGCCCACGTTCCTGGGCACCAGCGCGTCGTACACCGACCTGATCCACAAGCTGGGTGGGCCGGCGATGAACGGCTTTTACACGGCCATGGCCGCACAGAACCCGTACACCGACGACCCGTCGCAGCCTGTGCGCTTCTGGGCCACCAAGTTCAAGACCAAGTTCGGCGAAGACCCGGCCACGTTCTCGGCCTATGGCTACTACATCGTCGACTCATTCGCCAAGGCGCTGGCCAAGGCCGGGGGCAACTTGACCACCGACACCTTCGTCAAGGCGATGGACAACATGACCATCCCGCCCGACATCTTCGGCTTCCCCGAAATGACCTTCAGCGCCACCAAGCGGCTGGGCAGCTATGCGGCACGCCTGTCGCAAATTCAGGATGGCCGCTGGAAGGTGGTGTCTGAGTACGTCACGCCCTGAACAACGCGCACGTTGACCACGGGCCGCCTGTGGGCGGCCCGTTGTATGGAGGCCGCCTGTGGGCGGCCTGCTGCATGGTGGCGCTGCGCTATGCTCGTGGCCATGAACCCTGCACCCGACGCTCAAGAATCGGTTGAGCCGCCGCCGCGGCCGCGGCGCAAGGGCATCTACATCCTGCCCAATGCGATCACGCTGTCGGCCTTGTTCGCGGGTTTCTATTCCATTGTGGCGGCCATGAACGGGCGCTTCGAAGCAGCCTGCATCGGCATCTTGTGCGCCGCTGTGCTCGACAGCCTGGATGGCCGCGTGGCGCGCATGACCAATTCGCAAAGCGCCTTCGGCGAGCAGATGGACAGCCTGTGCGACATGGTCAGCTTCGGCGCCGCGCCTTCGCTCATCGTTTACGAATGGGCCATGAAGGATCTGGGCAAACCGGGCTGGATTCCGGCCTTCGTGTACATCTCGTGTGCAGCGCTGCGCCTGGCCCGCTTCAACGTGAACATCGGCGTGGTCGACAAGCGCTTCTTCCAGGGCTTGCCCAGCCCGGCCGCGGCGGCGGTGGTGATGGGCCTGGTGTGGGTGATGGACGACGCCGGCTTCAAGCAGGTCTCGAAGATCGATTGGCTGGCCTGGCTGGCTTGCGGTGTGACGCTGTATGCCGGCTTGTCGATGGTGACCAATGCGCCGTTCTACAGCTTCAAGGCGGTGGGCGGGCGCCACACGGTGCCGTTCGTGGTGATCGTGGCCATCATGCTGGTCATTGCGTTGATCAGCCTGGATCCGCCGCGCGTGCTGTTCGCGATTTTCTGCGCGTATGCATTGTCGGGCTATGGTGTCTATGCCTGGCGGCGCATGAAGGGCAAGCCGACGAGCGTGATCGCCATATCAACCGACGAGCCCGACGAGAAGAACTTGCACCCGTGAAACCCTGCCTTGCGTGGCCATGGGCTGCCTGGCGTGCGTGCTATATTGCCGGCATGTCTTCGACCAGCCGTTTCGCAGCGCTAGCCCTCCTACTAGGAGCCCCGCGGGTGCGCTGATCGAATTCGCTTTTCCTATCCCCGATCAACGGCCCGCCAGCGCAACGCAGCGGGCCGTTTGTATTTCAGGCTGTGTGCGCGACAACCCTCAACATGTTTGGAGCCTGTCATGCCGATGTTGTCTCACCCAGCCACCAAGTACCGCAGCTTTGCCCCGGTGGCGTTGCCCAACCGCACCTGGCCCGATGCCGTGCTGAGCCACCCGCCCGTGTGGTGCAGCGTCGATCTGCGCGACGGCAACCAGGCGCTGATCGAACCGATGGACCCGGCACGCAAACTGCGCCTGTTCCAGATGCTGGTGCGCATCGGCTTCAAGGAAATCGAAGTCGGTTTCCCTTCCGCCTCGCAGGCTGACTTCGACTTCGTTCGCCTGCTCATCGAACAGCGCTTGATACCGGATGACGTGACGATTCAGGTGCTCACGCCGGCACGCGAGCCGCTCATCCACCGCACCTTCGAGGCTTTGCACGGTGCACCAAGCGCCATCGTCCACCTCTACAACGCCACCGCGCCGGTGATGCGCCGCGTGGTGCTGGGGTTGAGCGAAGACGGCATCGTCGAGCTGGCCACCACGCATGCCAGGCTGGTGGCCGACTGCGCCGCCGCCCAACCCGGCACGCGGTGGATTTTTCAGTACTCGCCCGAGATGTTCTCGGGCACCGAGCTGGCGTTCAGCAAGCGTGTGGTCGACGCCGTGACCCACGTGTGGCAGCCCACGCCGGCGCGCAAATGCATCATCAACCTGCCTTCCACGGTGGAGCACTCCACGCCCAACATCTTTGCCGACATGATGGAGTGGATGCACCGCCACCTGGCGCGGCGCGACAGCATCGTGCTGTCGGCGCATCCGCACAACGACCGCGGCACCGGTACCGCGGCAGCCGAGTTCGCGTTGATGGCCGGGGCCGAGCGCATCGAGGGCTGCCTGTTCGGCAATGGCGAGCGCACCGGCAATGTCGATGTGGTGAACATTGCGCTGAACCTGTACACCCAGGGCGTGGCGCCGGGCCTGGATTTTTCAGACATCGATGACGTGCGCCGCTGCGTTGAACACTGCAATCAGTTGCCGGTGCATCCGCGCCACCCCTATGTGGGCGACCTGGTCTACACCTCGTTCTCGGGCTCGCACCAGGACGCCATCAAGAAAGCCTTTGCGGCGCGGCGCGAGGCCGACATCTGGGACATGCCCTACCTGCCGATCGACCCGAAAGACCTGGGCCGCAACTACGACGCGGTGATTCGCGTCAACAGCCAGTCGGGCAAGGGTGGCATCAGCTATCTGCTGGAAGCCGAATACGGGCTCGAATTGCCGCGGCGCTTGCAGATCGAGTTCAGCGCGGTGGTGCAGGCGGTAATGGATATCGACGGCCAGGAGCTGAATGCCGCCAGCATCTGGGCCATTTTCGAGCGCGAGTACGGCCTGGCGCAGCGCGCGCAGGTGAGCCACACGGTCATCACCGATCTGGGCGAAGGCCAGGTGCAGGTGCAGGCCCGCGTGCACAGTGCCGGCCAGGTGTTCAACATCGACGGCAGCGGCAATGGCCCGGTGGCGGCCTTCGTGGCCGGGCTGGCCCAGAGCTGCGGCGCCGTGGTGCGTGTGCTCGACTATCACGAACATGCCATCGGCTCGGGCGCGCAGGCGCGTGCGGCCGCCTACCTTGAGCTGCGCCTGGACGATGGCCGCACACTGTTTGGCGTGGGCATCGACGCCAACATCGTCACCGCCTCGCTGCAAGCCGTGTTGTCCGGCCTGCAACGCGCGCAAGTGCCTTTGCAGGCGCAAGCGTTGCCGGCCTGATCTCCCGCCCATCCCGGAGCCTGTGCAGCGGTGCCGAGTTGCTGCTGTACTCGGTCAATGCCATCACCTCGGGCAGCACCGAGTCGCAAGGCGGCACAAGGCTGAAGTCCCTGTTCCCCGAAACGCATCGACTTGGCTTGTTCGAGCACTTGTGAAACGGGCAAAGGGGGGGCAAGAAAGGGTGTGAAAACGGCCCTTATCCGGCGACCCTGACAACCGTTTGCGTTACATATTAGTTACATCAAGAAACGCTCGTAAGTTTTTGAAGTAGCTATTCTTTTTCTGGTC
>JAYUQE010000578.1:0-6526 GCA_043756905.1 Burkholderiales bacterium
GGCCGGCAGCGCCAGCGGCGGCGGTGCGCCGCGCAATGGCTCGCCGGCTTGAATGCACGCTTAACGTTAGACGTTAGCCGTTTGATGCCCTTGAAAGGCATGCCATGAAGATTTCAGAAACCTCGATCCGCCGCCCGGTGCTGGCCAGCGTGATGTCGCTGATGCTGGTGCTGCTGGGCGCGGTGTCGTACAACAAGCTGTCGGTGCGCGAATACCCGCGCATCGACGAACCCGTGGTCACGGTGGGCACCCGGCTGGTGGGTGCGTCTTCCGAAGTGATCGAGTCACAGATCACCAAGCCGCTGGAGGACTCCATCTCGGCCATCGACGGCGTGGACATCCTCACCTCCACCTCGCGCTCCGAGCAAAGCTTCATCACGGTGCGCTTCAAGCTCAGCAAAGACCCCGACTCTGCCGCCGCCGATGTGCGCGACCGCGTTTCGCGCGTGCGCGGGCGCCTGCCCGAAGCGGCTGACGAACCCATCATCGCCAAGGTCGAGGCCGATGCCTTTCCGGTGATCTGGCTGGCCTTCGTCAGCGAGACCATGAACCCGCTGCAGGTCACCGACATCATCAACCGCATCGTCAAGCCGCGCCTGCAAACCATTCCCGGCGTGGCCGATGTGCAGATCGGCGGCGACCGCAAGTATTCGATGCGCATCTGGCTCGACGCCGACCGCCTGGCGTCGTACCGCCTGACGGTGCAAGACGTTGAAGACGCGCTGCGCAAGCAAAACCTGGAAGTGCCGGCCGGCCGCATTGAAAGCCAGCAGCGCGAATTCAGCGTCACCGCGCGCACCGACTTGAACTCGGTGCAGCAGTTTTCAGACGTCACGCTCAAGCAGGTGAACGGCTACGCGGTGCGCCTGCGCGATGTCGGCCGCATCGAGGAGGCCGCGGTGAGCGAGCGCGGGCGGGTGCGGCTGAACGGCGTGCCCAGCATTTCCACCGGCATCATCCGCAACGCCACGGCCAACCCGCTGGAAGTGTCGGCCGGCGTGCGCGCGGCCATGCCGCAAATCCAGCGCGACCTGCCGCCCGGGCTGAGGGTGATCCAGGCCAACGACAACTCGGTCTTCATCGACCGTTCCATCAAGGGCGTGTACCGCACCGTGGCCGAAGCCACGGCCCTGGTGGCGCTGGTGGTGTTCGTGTTCCTGCGCACGCTGCGCGCGTAGATCATTCCGCTGGTGACCATTCCGGTCAGCCTGGTCGGCAGCTTCGCGCTCATGGCCGCGGCCGGCTTCACCATCAACACGCTCACGCTGCTGGCGCTGGTGCTGGCCATTGGCCTGGTGGTGGACGATGCCATCGTGGTGCTGGAGAACATCTTCCGCCACATCGAAGAGGGCTTGCCGCCGTTCCAGGCGGCCTTGAAAGGCGCGCACGAAATCGGCTTCGCGGTGGTGGCCATGACGCTCACCCTGGCCGCGGTGTTCGCGCCGCTGGCCTTCACGCCCGGGCGCACCGGCCGCCTGTTCGTTGAATTTGCGTTGACGCTGGCCGGCGCGGTGTTGGTCTCGGGCTTCGTGGCGCTCACGCTCACGCCCATGATGTGCAGCAAGCTGCTGCGCCACAACCCCAAGCCCTGGTTCTTCGACACCTTCATGGAACGCGTGCTGGTGGCGTTAACCAATGGCTACAGCCGCACGCTGCGTTTCGTGCTGCGCCAACGCTGGATCGTGCTGGTCATCATGGTCGCCTCGGGCGCGGGCAGCTGGTGGCTGTTCACCAACGCCAAGAGCGAGCTGGCGCCGCTTGAAGACCGAGGTGTGATCTTCATTCCCGTCACCGCGCCCGACGGTTCCACGCTCGAATACACCGGCCGCTATCTCGAAGCGCTGCAGCGCATCCTCGACGGCTACAGCAACTACTTCGACCGCGTCTTCATGTTCGCCGGCAACCCTTCGGTGTCGCAAGCCACGGTGGTGTTGCGCGCGGTCGATTGGACCGAGCGCGACAAAACCACGCTCGAACTGGCCCGCACCCTGCAGCCGCAACTGGCCGGCCTGCCCGGCGTGACCGCGTTCCCCGTGACGCCACCCAGTCTGGGCCAGGGCTTTCGCGAGCGGCCGATCAACTTCGTGATCCAGACCAACGAGAGCTACGACAACCTGGGGCGCGCGGCGCAACTCATCATGGCCGAGATGGCCAAAAACCCCGGCTTCGTGCAACCCGACATGGACCTGAGGCTGAACAAGCCCGAGCTGTTCATCGAGGTCAACCGCGACCGCGTGGCCGATTTGGGCGTGAACGTCGACCAGATCGCGCGCACCGTGGAAACCATGCTCGGTGGCCGCGCCGTCACGCGCTACAAGCGCGACGCCGACCAGTACGACGTGATCGTGCAAACCACCGCGCAAGGCCGCATCACGCCGCAAGACATTGAAAAACTCTTCGTGCGCGGCCGCAACGACACCATGGTGCCGCTGTCAAGCTTGGTGAGCGTGCGCGAAGCCGTCAGCCCGCGCGAGCTGAACCACTTCAACCAGCGCCGCTCGGTCAGCATCACGGCCAACCTGGCGCCGACGTATTCGCTTGGCCAGGCCCTGTCCTACATGGACGACGCCGCCACGCGTGTGCTCAAGCCCGGCTACGTGACTGATCTGAACGGTGTGTCGCGCGAATTCCGCGCCTCGGGCGATGCCTTGAACCTGGTCTTCGTGCTGGCGCTGATATTCATCTTCCTGGTGCTGGCCGCGCAGTTCGAAAGTTTCATCGACCCCTTCGTCATCATGCTGGCGGTGCCGCTGTCCATGGTCGGCGCACTGGCCGCATTGCAGCTCACCGGCGGCAGCTTGAACGTCTATTCCAAGATCGGCCTGATCACGCTGGTGGGTTTGATCACCAAGCACGGCATCCTGATCGTGGAGTTCAGCAACCAGTTGCGCCGCCAAGGCCGCAGCATCCACGCCGCCGTCACCGAGGCCGCTGCACTGCGGCTGCGCCCGATCCTCATGACCACCGGCGCCATGGTGCTGGGTGCCTTGCCGCTGGCCCTGGCCACCGGCGCCGGGGCGGAGAGCCGGCAGCAGATTGGCTGGGTGATAGTGGGTGGCATGAGCGTGGGCACCTTGCTCACCATCTTTGTGGTGCCCACGGTGTATTCGCTGTTCGCGCGCCGGCGGGTGCCGGGTGAGATTGATACACCTGCCGTGCAAGAGCCCGCCGCGGGCGAGGCCGCGGCGCACGCATGACCGGTGAGGTGGTCGTTGTCGGCGCCGGGGTGATCGGCGTCGCAACGGCCTACCACCTGGCACGGCTTGGCGCGCGGCGCGTGCTGCTGGTCGATGAGCGCGCCGATGTGGCCAGTGGCACCAGTGCGCAATCGAGCGCCATCCCGTGCACACACTATTCGGTGCCTGGGAACGTTGCACTGGCCCAGCGTTCGCTGGCCGTGTTTCAGGACTTCAAGGCTTACCTTGGCGACGCTGAGGCCGACTGCGGTTTCAACCGCTGCGGCTATCTGATCGTGGCCGGTGAGGCCAAGGCCGGCGCGGTGCGCGCGTGCGAGCGCCGCGGTTGTGGGCCCGCGCGGCCTGGTGGCGGGGCTGAAATGGGCGCGAAATCGGCGCTGGGCATTGGCGCGGCCTGCGCCTGCGTGGGCTTCGTGCTGGGCATTGCCACCCTCACCGGCGTGGGCTTCAAGTTCTCGGCTTTCGTGGTGAGCTTGTCGGGTGACGTGGCGGTGTGGGTGAAGGCCTTCGACAGCTTCGGCCTGCTGTTCACCGCGGTGGCCTGCATCATCATGGGCTCGGGCGTGCCCACCACGCCCACCTAGATCATCCTGGCGTCCATCGTGGCGCCGGCCCTGGCGCAGCTTGATGTGCCCTTGGTGGCCACGCACTTCTTCGTCTTCTACTACGGCGTGCTGGCCGATGTGACGTCGCCGGTGGCGCTGGCCGCCTTTGCCGCGGTCGGCATTGCGCGCAGCGAGCCCATGCGCACGGGCATGACGGCGTTTCGCCTGTCGATGGGCAAGGCCGTGGTGCCGTTCATGTTCGTCTATGCACCGTCGCTGTTGTTCCTGAACTTCAGTTGGCAGGAATTCGTCGTCTCGCTCAGCGGCGCGGTGCTGGCCATCGTGGCGCTGGGCACGGCCAACACCGGGTATTTCACGCGGCCGTTGCCGCGCTGGGCATTTGCACTGCTCAACCTGGCGGCCTTGTTGATGATCTTCTCGAACCTCAAGGCCACCTTGCTCGGCGCCGTATTGACCCTTGGCACCTTGGCCTGGCTGGCCTATGGCAAGCCGACGCCGGCTCGTTGACGACCAGGCTCAGGTGGCCATCAGCTGGCCATCGAATACGGCCCGCCGCGTTGCAGCGCACGTTGGTAAGCGGGCCGCTGTTGAAAGCGCCGTACCCAGGCATCCATGGCCGGGTAATCAGCGCGCAGGCCGCGCGCGGCTTCGCCCACAAAGCTCATCTGCACGTCCGCACCCGTGAGCGCATCGCCCACCAGCCATTCATGCCCTTGCAGTGAGCGGTTAACAAAGCCCAGGTGGTTGGCCAGCTCGCTGTCGATGCGCGGCTTCAGCGGCAAGCCGGCATCGCCCAAGCGGCTCACATACAGCTTCAACAGCAGCGGCAGCATGGCCGAACCTTCGGCGTAATGCAGCCATTGCTGATAGTCCTCGAACTGTGGTGATGACTCGGCCGGGCGCAATTGGCCCGCGCCGTAGCGGCGAATGAGGTAGTCGACGATGGCGCCGGATTCGATCAGCGTGCGGCCATCGTCTTCAATCACCGGCGACTTGCCCAGCGGGTGCACCGCCTTCAGCTCGGGCGGCGCCAGCCGAGTGGTGGTGTCGCGCGCGTATTTCCGAATCTCGTAAGGCACGCCCAGTTCTTCCAGCAACCACAGCACGCGCTGTGAACGCGATTCATTGAGGTGATGCACGACGATCATGATTGAACCTTATTGAGTGGGAAGGCTGCCTCATTGTGCTTGGCTTGACAATCGATGCCTCACTCAAACTCGACCGCACGCGATGACACTCGCCGAAAACCCCTTGCTCGGCAGTTGGCGCCTGGTGCGTTGGGAGATTGCCTACAGCGACAGCCGGCCCAATGCCATGCCGTTTGGCCCCGGCGCCGTGGGCCTGATCTGCTACACGGCCGATGGCTACATGAGCGCCAGCATTGCGCGCGCTGGCCGGCCTGTGCTTTCAAGTGAAAGCGTGCGCAGTGCGCCACCCGCCGAGCGTCTCGCGGCCTTTGACAGCTTCTTCCAGTACGCCGGCCCGTATGAATTGCGCCGCGGCCCCGAGTTGCCCACGGGCATGCAAGTGGTGCACCATGTGGTGATGGCTCTGAACCCCAATTTCGTGCACACCGACCAGGTGCGCAACGTCGAATTCGATGCCACCGGCGTGCTCACGCTGTCGGCCTCAGACACCGTGCCAGGCTCGGCCGTGGCACGGTACCATCGTCTGGTCTGGCAGCGTCCGGCCGCGGCTTGAGTGGAAGGTTAACTACCATGAGCGCACCCCAACGCAAAGAGCACTTCGCACCCTTCGGCGAAGACTTCGGCCCGCTGCTGTGCGGCCCGTTCGCGCCGGTGGCTGACGAATCGGTGCTGACCGATCTGCCGCTCATCAAAGGCGCGCTGCCGGCCGATTTGAACGGCGTTTACCTGCGTGCCGGCCCCAACCCGCGCTTCGCGCCGAACGGCCGCTACCACCCGTTTGATGGCGACGGCATGATCCACGCTGCCGAGTTCCGCCAGGGGCGCCTGACGGTGCGCAACCGCTGGGTGCGTACCGCCGCCTTTGCGCAAGAACAGGCCGCCGGCCAGGCCACGCATTGGGGCATCCGCGAGACGCTGGTCGGCCGCGCCGACAAGCCCCTGAAGGACAGCGCCAACACCGACGTGGTGGGCCACGCCGGCAAGGCGCTGGCGCTGTGGTACCTGAGCGGCGACGCCTACGAGATCGACCCGCTCACGCTGCGCACGCTGGGCACGCAGCAAGCCATCGCCGGCGCCGGCGGCAAGATCAGCGCGCACGCCAAGGTGGATGACCAGACCGGCGAGCTGATGTACTTCGACTATGGCAACGAGCCGCCGTACATGCATTACGGCGTGCTCGGCCCCGATGGCGCGCTGAAGCACCATGTGCTCATTGCGCTGCCCGGTGCGCGCTTGCCGCACGACATGGCCATCACCGAGCGCCACAGCATCGTCCACGACCTGCCGTTGTTCCACAACGAAGAGGCCTTGAAACTCGGCAGGCACAAGCTCGAATTCCACCCCGAGTTGCCCACCCGCTTCGGCGTGATCCCGCGCTTTGGCCGCAGTGAGCAGGTGCGCTGGTTCAACTTCACGCCATGTTTCCTGTATCACGTGGTCAACGCGTGGGAAGAAAGCGATGCGCAGGGTGACTGGATCACCATGGTGGCCTGCCGCTACATGCCCAGCCTGCATGCCGACGGCAGCATCGACGCCGTTCGCACCGCCAAGAACGTGGCGGACCTGGTGATGCAGGCGCGGCTGTGGCGCTGGCGCATGAACCTGAGCACCGGCG
>JAYUQE010000579.1:0-19016 GCA_043756905.1 Burkholderiales bacterium
CTGGAACATCAGCCTGTTTCACTACCGCAACCAGGGCGCCGATCACGGGCGCATCCTGGTGGGGTTGCAAGTGCCGGCGCAAGATGAGGCCGCACTTCAGGCCTTTTTGGCGACCTTGGCCTACCCCTTTGTCGAAGAGACCGCGAACCCCGTGTACCGGCTGTTCCTGCGTTAAATACACCCCACTACACTGAGCCCATGACGATCGAACGCGCGCTCATCGCCCCCACCTCCAACGCCGTGCTCGAGCGCGCGTTGCAGGACAAGCTGCACCAGCGCAGCGAGGCCGCGGGCAGCCTGGGCGAACTGGAGCCCCTGGCCATTCGCCTGGGCCTGATGCAGAACACGCTCAAACCGCGCTTTCGCGAGCCGCAGTTGGCCATCTTTGCCGGCGACCACGGCCTGGCGGTGGATGGCGTCACGCCGGCCACGCAACAGCCCACGCAAGACCTGGTCGGCCAACTGCTGCGTGGCGTGCTGCCGCTGAGCGCCTTTGCGCGCAGCCAGCAAATCGACATGACGGTGATCGACTGCGGCATTGCCGCGGCCGTGGCGCCGCACGAGCGGCTGCTCACGCGCAAGATCGCGCATGGCACGCGCAACACGCGCGTCAGCCCGGCGATGTCGCTCGACCAGGCCCACGCTGCCATCCGCGCCGGCATGGAGATTGGCGACACCCTGCGCGGCAATGTGCTGATGTGCGCGGGTGTGGGCGTCGGCTCGCACCAAAGTGCGGCGCTGGTGCTGGCGCGGCTGGGCGAGAACATCATCCGCGAGCTGCTGTTTTCAGGCCCGCACATGCCGGCCGAAGATCTGGCCCACCAACTCGGCCTGGCCCACGGCGCGCAGGCGCGGCACAAAGAGGCCAGCGACCCGGTCGAAGTGATGGCCGCCTTTGGTGGCTTCGAGATGGCGGTGATGGTCGGCGTGATCCTGGTGGCCGCCAGCAAACGCCATTTGGTGATGGTGGACGGCATGCCGGCCTGCGCCGCGCTCATGGTGGCCCAGCGCATTGCGCCGGCCTGTGTGGATTACAGCGTGTTTTGCCGCAGCCGAGTACACCAGGGCTTGGATCACGCCATGCAGATGTTTCGTGCCACGGCGTTGCTTGAGCTCGGCCTGGACAGCACCGACGGCACTGGCGCCGTGCTGGCGTGGCCGCTGGTGCGCAGCTCGGCCGCGCTGCTCACCGAAGTGGCTGACGGCGAGGACCCTGGCCCGTCGATTCCCGTGCCGCTGGTGGCGCCACGTGCCACGGGCACGGACTGAGGACCCCAAGACGGGCGGCGGTTTCAAGGAACGTGGCCAAGCCACAGTTCCTTTGAGCGTCCGCGCAACCTGCGCCAGCTACCGCGTCGGCGGGCCGGCGCTGGGCTGCTGCTCAGGCGCCTCGGGGTTCGGCGTGGCCAGCGGCTGGTTCGGTGCCGCATTGGAAATGACGGCACGCCCACCCGGCAGCCGTGGCGGCAGCCCCGTGGGCAAGGGCAAGGACGCTGGCGCGCCGCCAAGCACAGGCGCTGCGCCGGCGGCTGGCCCGGCCGCCGGCAGAGTGCCGGTGGTGGGCGCGGGCACGGGTGGTAAATCGAGTGTCGTGCTGGCGGGCTGGCCGCGCGGGCCGAGCTTGGCACTGCGGTGTTGCACGCCTTGCAGCACCTGCTCACCATCGACCACGCTGCCCACCCGATACGCCTTGGGCGGCTTGCCGTCCAGGCTGATCAGCGCCAGGCCTTCGCTGCCAGACACCGCCACGCTGCCGCCACGTGGCGCCACCACGCCCACCAGTTGCATGCGCGTACTTTGCGCCGCGGCCACGGCTGCGGGCCCGCTGGGGGCGGCATCGGCACCGAGCACGCGAGCCATGTCGCCGCGCGCCTGGTTGCTGCCACCCACCGCGGTGGCATGGGCGGGCGCCTGGGGCGCGCTGGCCAACAGGCGCAGCCCCCAAAACGCGGCACAAGCCGCAAACGCGGCCCACACCACGAACGCAATCAGGCGCGGAGTCATCCGACGATTATGATTGAAGCCAACCCACGCAAGGATGCTGCACATGCTTCTGAAACCCGCCCTTTCGCGTGATCGCCTGCGCGGTTTCACCCTGATCGAGCTGATGGTGGTGCTGGTCATCATCGGCGTGCTGGCCGCGTTGATCGTGCCCAATGTGCTCGACCGCGCAGACGACGCCCGCGTCACGGCCGCGCGCACCGACGTGAACAACCTGATGCAGGCACTGAAGCTGTACAAGCTCGACAACCAGCGCTTCCCGAGTGCCGAGCAGGGCCTGGAAGCGCTGGTGCGCAAGCCCACGGCCGGCGTGGTGCCGCCGACCTGGAAGCCCTACCTCGACAAGCTGCCGGCCGACCCCTGGGGCCGTGCCTACCAGTACCTCAACCCGGGCGTGAAGGCAGAGATCGACATCTTCAGCTTCGGTGCCGACGGCGCCGCGGGTGGCGAAGGCAAGAACGCCGACATCGGTTCGTGGCAATGACCAGCGTCAACAGCTCTTGATGCCGTTCGGCGGCAAGCTGCCTGCCCTAGCCTGCCCCGGTTGCCCCAACATGCGCCAACGCGGTTTCACCCTGATCGAATTGCTGGTCGTGGTGGCGTTGATCGCCATCGCCAGCGGGGTGGCCAGCCTGTCCTTGCGCGACGGCACGGCCAGCAAGCTGGAACATGAAGGCCAGCGCCTGGCGGCCTTGCTCGAATCGGCGCGGGCCGAGGCGCGCGCCTCGGGCCTGGTGGCGGCGTGGGTGCCGGTGCACGGCAACGACGGCTCCGACTTCCATTTCGAAGGCCTGCCCAAGGCGCTGGGCCTGCCGCAGCGCTGGCTCGACGAGCACACCCTGGCCGAGGTGGTGGGCGCGCGCGGCGTGGTGCTGGGCCCCGAGCCCATGATCGGCCCGCAACGCATCGTGCTGCGCCTGGGCAACGAACGCCTGGTGCTGGCCAGCGACGGCCTGGGCCCGTTCGAGGTCGTGGCCCAATGAGACCTGCCAGGCCGCCCGACACCGCGGGCCGGCGGCCGCGCCGGCGTGGCTTCACGCTCATTGAGGTGATGGTGGCCTTGGCTATCGTCGCCGTGGCCTTGGGCGCGGGCCTGCGCGCAGCCGGCGCACTGACCGACAACGCCCAGCGCCTGGGTGATGTGATCAGCGCCCAGTGGTGCGCCGACAACCAGCTCGCCAACTTGAAATTGGCGCGCCAGTTCCCCGACCTGGGCGAAGCAGATTTCACCTGCAACCAACTGGGGCGCGATTACAAGGGTCAGGTGGTGGTGCGTGGCACGCCCAACCCGAATTTCCGGCGTGTGGATGCCGTGGTGGGCACCGACACCGGCGTGCCGCTGCTGACCCTTTCCACCGTGTTGCCGAAGTACTGAGGGCCGGGTCCGGTGACAGCCAAGCCGCGCGGGTTCACCTTGGTTGAGGTGATGGTCGCCATGGTGGTGATGGCGGTGCTGGCCGGCATGGCCTGGCAAGGCATCGACGCCATCAGCCGCGGCCAGCAGGGCACGCGCGTCGCGATGGAACGCACCCTGCGCCTGAACACCGTGGTGGCGCAGTTCGAGCAAGACCTGGGCGCGGTGCAGGAGACACCAGCCGTCAACCCGCTGGCGTTTGACGGCGCCACCCTGCGCCTGACCCGGCGCACGCCGCAAGGCATGCAATTGGTGGCCTGGTCGTTGCAAGGCCAGCGCTTCGTGCGCTGGGCCGGGCCTGTCACCACCGCCCAGGCTGATCTGCAAGACAGCTGGATGCGCAGCCATCAGCTCGACAACCTTGAGCGCCCGCCCACCACCGCCCTGGAAGGCGTGAGCGCCTGGCAGGTTTACTTTTATCGCGGCAACAGTTGGACCAACGCACAAAGCAGCGGTGACTTGGTGGCCGCGCCCACTGCGCCTGCACCAACGCCACCCGCCCCGCCCACGCCCACCACGCCGCCGGGCCCGCCCAACCCGGCAAATCCATCAACCCCAACCGGCGCAGGCCCCCCGCCCACGGCGCCGCGGGCCCGGGTTCAATTGCCCACTGGCGTGCGCCTGGTGTTGAACCAGGGTGAACTGGTGTTGACGCGCGACATCGTCATCGCGGCATGGCCGCTATGACCGCCGCTATCGCTGTGAACCGCATCGTGCCCGCCCGGGCACGGCAGCGCGGTGCCGCGTTATTGCTGGCCATGCTGGTGCTCACGCTGGTGGCCACGCTGGCGGCCAACATGGTGTGGCAGCAGTGGCGCGCGGTGCAGGTGGAAAGCGCCGAACGTGCGCGCACCCAGGCGGCGTGGATCCTCAATGGCGCGCTGGACTGGGCACGCCTGATCCTGCGTGAAGACGCGCGCATCGGCGGCGCTGATCATCTGGGCGAACCCTGGGCCGTGCCACTGGCCGAAGCGCGCCTGTCAACCTTCCTGGCCACCGACCGCGACAACAATGCTGACAGCGGCCCCGAGGCGTTTCTGTCTGGCTACATCGTCGATGCGCAGTCGCGCTACAACTTGCGCAACTTGTTACAGCTAGACGCCAAGTTGGCCGTCGCGGAGCTGCGCAGCCTGAAGCTCATCTGCGAGTCGCTCGGTCTGGGCGCCAGCCTGGGTGACACCCTGGCCACCACCTTGCTGGCGGCCTGGGCAGGGGCCGAATCCGGCACCCGCCCGGTGGCAGCGCAGAGCATTGCGCAGTTGGCCTGGCTGGGCTTCGATGCGGCCACGGTGGCACGGCTGGCCACGCGGCTGCAGATTCTGCCGGTGGCTACTGCGGTGAACCTGAACACGGCGCCGCGTGAAGTCATCGCCGCTGTGGTGGAAGGCATGGATCTGGCCAGCGCCGACCGTTTGATTCAGACCCGCCAGCGCAGCCCATTTCAGTCGCTGGTCGAAGCCCGCAGCCATCTACCATCGGGCCTGACGCTGGACCCGCGGCGGGTCGGCGTAACCTCAGCGTATTTCGAGGTCGGCGGGCGCTTCCGGCTGGATCAACGCGCACTGGAGGAAACGTCGATCATCCAGCGGCGCTCGGCCGACGACATGGTCGCAATTCGCCGCGAACGGCGCAGCACGCACACGGAATTGAAATGAAGGTGGTGCGCACCACGGGATCGTCGCGGCCGGAGATTGCCGCCAAAATCCCCCCAACCCACTTCTGAAACCCGCGGTAAGTCATTGATTTACAAAAGTAAGCAATTTGCCACCCTGCTGCCGAACCGCTAGCCTCCCAGCCCCATGTCCGTCCTTGTGATCCTGATGCCTCCGCGCCCGCGGCTGTCGGCGCGCACCGCAACCAGTGCGGTGCCCAGCAGCGCCGTGGCCACCGAAGGGTTGCAATTCGCGCTCAGCAACGACGGCAGCCACATCGACAGCCAGGGCCGCGCGCCCGCGCCGTTGCTGCCCAAGGCCGACACCGTGGTGCTGGTGCTGGCAGATGCCGATGTGGCCTGGCACCGCGTCACGCTGCCCAAAGCCCCCGCGCCCAAGCTGCGCGCCGCGCTGGCCAGCGTGCTGGAAGACCAGTTGCTTGACGAAGAAGCCCACGCCCACTTCGCCATCGCGCCACGCTCCATGGGTGGGCAACAAACCTGGGTCGCCGTGGTGCACCGGCCCTGGCTGGCCAGCGAGCTGGCGCGCTTCGAATCGGCTGGCGTGAGCATCGACAGCGTGGTGCCCATCAGTTGGCCCGGCGACCAGGCTCATGGCCATTTCTACGAAGATGCGCCGGAGGCCGCCGGCAGCGCGCAGACCATGCTGTGCTACGCCGACGGCGAAGGCCTGGCCAACATCCGCCTGGCCGGCAGCCTGGCCAAGACCTGGCTGCCCAGCATGCTGGAACGCCCGGCGCGCTGGACGGCCACGCCGGCCGTGGCCGCGCCGGCTGAACGCTGGCTGGGTGCGTCGCTGTCGGTGCTGACCGATCTGGAACGCGCGGTGCACGCCGCGCAGTCGAGTTGGAACCTGCGCCAGTTCGACCTGGCGCCGCGCCGGCGCGGCGTGCGCGCGCTCAGTGCCTTGGGCAAGCAGTTCATGCGGCCCAGTTGGCGCCCGGTGCGCCTGGGTCTGGGCGCACTGGTGGCCGTGCAGCTGTTCGGCTTGAATGCCTGGGCCTGGCAGCAGCGCCAAACCGTTGACAGCAAACGCGCTGCTGTGGGCGGCGTGCTGCGCGAAACCTTCCCGCAGGTGCGCGCCGTGCTCGACGCGCCGCTGCAAATGCAACGCGAAGTCGACACATTGCGTGCTGCCGCCGGCCGCCCGGGTGAAACCGACTTGGACAGCCTGTTGGCCGCCGCCGCGGCGGCCTGGCCCGAAGGCCAAGGCGCCACCACCACCCTGCGCTTTGAGAGCGGCCGCCTCACGCTGGGCGCAGCCGGCTGGAGCAATGAGCAGATTGGCGCCTTCCGCGACCGCCTGCGCCTGGCCGGTTTGGCGGTCGATGCGGCTGAAGGCCGCGTCACCTTGAGCCGCAGCGTCACAGCGAAAGTCGGGTCATGAACCAGATTGTCAACGGCCCCATGCAGCAATTGACGCAGCGCTGGCAGGGCCTGGCACCCCGCGATCGACGCGGCCTGTTGGCCATCGGCATCGTGCTGGGCCTGTTCCTGCTCTGGCTGGTGGCCATCCAGCCTGCACTGCGCACCCTGCGCGACGCGCCAACACAGCTCGATGCACTCGACACGCAATTGCAATCGATGCAGCGCCTGGCCAGTGAGGCCACCCAGTTGCGCGCCACCGCGCCGATCTCGGCCGAGCAGTCGGCCCAGGCCCTGAAGGCCGCCAGCGAACGCCTGGGTGCGGCCGCCAAGCTCAACTTGCAGGGCGACCGCGCCGTGCTCATCGTCAACGGCCTGAGCAGCGGCGCGCTGCGCCAATGGCTCGCCGAAGCCCGTGCCGGTGCGCGCGCGCGCCCGCTTGAAGCCCAGCTTAGCCGCGGCCCGAATGGCTACACCGGCACGCTGGTGGTGGCCATCGGGGGCGGGCCATGATCACGTCGATGTTGCCCGGCTGGCTGGCGCTGCAAAAAGGCGCGCGGCGAGTACGCACCACATTCCTGGAAACCACCTTCGCCCAGGCGGCGTGGGACCGCACCCGGCGCGCCGCGGTGCGCTGGGGTTGGCTGGGCGCCACCCTCGGCGCGGTGGGCGGGCTGCTTGCGTTCGCCCCCGCTGCCTGGCTGGCAGGCGCCGTGGCCCGCGCCAGCGACGGGCGGGTGCTGTTGGCCGACGCTCGCGGCACCATCTGGAACGGCAGCGCCTTGCCCATGCTCACCGGCGGCGCCGGCAGCCGCGACGCCACCGCCCTGCCCGAGCGCATGCACTGGCGCATGCGGCCCAGGGGTTTGGGCTTCGAATTGCGCGCCACCCAGGCCTGCTGCCTGCAAGAAGCGCTGGTGGTGCAGCTGCGCCCGGGCCTGGGGCGGCTGGCGGTGGAGTTGCGCCCGGTGCGCGAAAACACGGCGCAGTGGCCGGCGGCCTGGCTGGCCGGGCTGGGCACGCCGTGGAACACGCTGCAGCTGGGCGGGCAAATCGGCCTGGCCAGCCCGGGCTTGACGATCGAAGTGGTGCAGGGCCGGTGGCGCATCAGCGGCCATGCTGACATTGAACTGCGCGACGTGGCCTCACGCATTTCGCCGCTTGAAGTGCTGGGCAGCTACCGGCTCACCGTGCACGGCAACGCCGAGCAAGCCGAAGAGGCCGCCATTCAGCTCGAAACGCTGGATGGGGCCTTGCTGCTGTCGGGCAGCGGCCAATGGGCGGGCGCGAAAATGCGCTTTCGTGGCGAGGCGCGTGCCGACGAGGGTGCCGAAGAGGCGCTGAACAACTTGCTGAACATCATCGGGCGGCGCCAGGGGGCGCTGTCTGTCATTTCGATCGGATGACCATGAAACTGCGTGCGCGCAACCTGTCGCGGCCCTGGCCCGCCGCCCTGGCGGCTGTGGCCGTGCTCGCCATGAGCCCGCCCTTGCCGGCGCAGAACCTGGCCGGCGGTAATGCCAGCACGCCCGTCAGCCCGGCGTTTCGCTCACGCACGCCGGTGACCGTGAACTTCGTCAACGCCGACATCGAAGCCGTGACGCGCGCCATGGGCGCCATGATCCAGCGCCAGATTGCGGTGGACCCGCGCGTCAAGGGCACGATCACCGTCTACAGCGAGCAACCCCTCACCGTGCGCGAGGCCTACCTGAACTACCTGGCCGCGCTGCGCGGCATGGGCTTCACCATGGTTGAAGTGGGCGGCCTGCTCAAGCTGGTGCCCGAGGCGGATGCCAAGCTGCAAACCGGCAGCGTGGTGGTGGGCGAAGCCACGGCGCGCGGCGACCAGGTGCTCACGCAGGTGTTCACGCTGCGCCATGAGAACCCGAACAACCTGGTGGCCGTCCTGCGCCCGCTGATCAGCGCCAACAACACCATCAACGCCAGCCCGGGCAACAACTCGCTGGTCATCACCGATTACGCCGACAACCTGCAGCGCATCGCCAAGATCATTGCCGCGCTCGACCAGCCCGCGGCCACTGACCTGGAAATCGTGCCGTTGCGCCACGCCGTGGCCAGCGACATCGTCGGCCTGGTGCAGCGCCTGGCTGAAAGCAGCGGCGCGCCGGGCACGCCCGGCCTGCCCGGCGCAGGCGGCGGCGGCGCCACCAGCGTGGTGGCCGATGTGCGCAGCAATTCGCTGATCGTTCGCGCGCCCAACCCGGCGCGCATGGCCAGCATCAAAGGCATCATCGAAAAGCTCGACCATGCCAACAACCGCGCCGGTGGCGGGCCGGGCGGCAACATCTGGGTCGTGCACCTGAAGAACGCTGATGCCACCAAACTCGCTTCGGTGCTGCGCGCGGCCTTCAGCGCCGGTGCGGGCGGCGGCGTGGGCGCCAGCACCCCCGCCCCGGCTGCGCAGACCATCACGGCCGCCGGCGGCGCCACGGCGGCCACGGCGCCCGTGCAAGCGTCGCCAGGGCCTTCAACGGGTGGCTTTGTGCAAGCCGACCCGTCAACGAACTCGCTGATCATCACGGCAGCCGAGCCGCTATTCCGCCAGATTCGCTCGATGATCGAGCAGCTTGATTCGCGTCGTGCGCAGGTCTACATCGAAAGCCTGATTGTTGAAGTTTCTGGCGGCAACGACGCCGAGTTCGGTTTTCAGTGGCAAGGTCTACTGGGCCGAAAGGGTGACAACTATGGCGTAGCGGCGGGCACGAACTTCGCCGTTGGCAGCCAGCCAAATATCATTTCTCTTACTGGGGCCTTGGCGGGAACGGGTACTGTCGTACCTGGCACCGGGCTGAACATTGGCCTGATCAAGGACTTTGGCGGCGCCTATAACCTGGCTGCAATTGCGCGCCTGCTGCAAACGCAAAGTAACACCAACATCGTTTCCACACCAAATCTGATCACGCTCGACAACGAAGAGGCGAAGATCGTGGTCGGCGAGAACGTGCCCTTCATCACTGGTCAGTTCACGCAAACCGGCACGGCGGCCACCAACCCGTTCCAGACCATCGAACGCAAGGACGTTGGCATCACCTTGCGCATCAAGCCGCAGATTGGCGAGGGTGGCACTGTACGTTTGCAGATCTTCCAGGAGCAAAGCAGCGTCAAGCTCACCCCCGTTGCAGGCACATCCAACGCCGGGCCTTCAACCACAAAACGGTCGATCGAATCCACGGTGGTCGTTGACGACGGTTCCATCCTCGTGCTAGGTGGACTCATCGAAGACCGCTATGACACCACCAGCAGCAAGGTTCCCTTGCTGGGCGATCTGCCGTTCATTGGCGCGCTGTTTCGCAGCGAATCTCGCGAGCGCAAGCGCAGCAACATGTTGGTGTTCCTGCGCCCGGTGGTGATGCGCAGCGCCGAGGATGCAACCCGTTTGTCGATGGATCGCTATGACGTGATCCGCGCGCAGCAAAAGGATTCGCAACCACTGCCCAGCGGAGTGATGCCCGTTAACGAAGCACCGGTGCTGCCTCCACTGCGCGTGCCAGCGCCGGCGGTCGTCCCCGCCAGTGCCCCGGCCAGCCGGTAAGCACCAACCATGCGTTCACGCCACCCCTTGCCCTACGCCTTTGCCAAGGCGCACAACCTGCTGCTCGAAGACGACGGCGAACAGATGGTGCTGTGGGTGGGCGAGAACGCAACGCCCTCGGCCTTGTCTGAAGTGCAGCGGCTGTTCGATGTGGATATTTTTGAAAGCCACGACGGCGCCGCGCTGTCGCAACGCATTGCCACGTCGTACTCGGGTGGTGAAGGCAGCGCCCTTTCAGTAGTGGGTGAAGTCGAAAGCGCGGTCGACTTGAGCCGCCTGATGCAAGACATCCCGGCCGTGGAAGACCTGCTCGAGGCCAGCAACGACGCGCCCATCATCCGCATGCTCAACGCGCTGCTCACGCAGGCCGCGAAAGACGGCGCCAGCGACATCCACATCGAACCCTACGAACGTTCCAGCGCAGTGCGCTTTCGCGTCGACGGCAGCCTGCGTGAAGTCGTGCAACCTAACAAGGCACTGCATGCGGCACTGATCTCGCGGTTGAAGATCATGGCCGAGCTCGACATCGCCGAAAAGCGCCTGCCGCAAGACGGCCGCATTTCGCTGCGCATTGGCGCGCGCGCCATCGACGTGCGCGTGTCCACCTTGCCCACCGGCCACGGCGAGCGCGCCGTGCTGCGCTTGCTCGACAAGAGCGAATCGAAGTTCACGCTCGAAGGCCTGGGCATGAGCGGCGACGTGCTCACGGCGTTCGACAAACTGGTGCACCAGCCGCACGGCATCGTGCTCGTCACCGGCCCCACCGGCTCGGGCAAGACGACCACGCTGTATGCCAGCCTGGGCCGCATCGACACCACCAGCATCAACGTGCTCACGGTCGAAGACCCGGTCGAATACGAGTTGGCCGGCATTGGGCAGACGCAAGTCAACGCCAAGATCGACCTCACCTTCGCCAAGGCGCTGCGCGCGATCCTGCGCCAGGACCCGGAAGTCATCATGATCGGTGAGATCCGCGACTATGAAACCGCGCAGATCGCCATCCAGGCCTCGCTCACCGGCCACCTGGTGCTGGCCACGGTGCACACGAATGACGCGCCCAGCACCGTCACGCGGCTGATCGACATGGGTGTCGAGCCCTTCTTGCTCAGCAGCTCGCTGCTCGGTGTGCTGGCGCAGCGCCTGGTGCGCAAGCTGTGCGTGGTGTGCAAAAAGCCCGACGCGCGCGGCCGCTACCACCCGGTGGGTTGCGAACAGTGCGGCCAGACCGGCTACAAGGGCCGCACCGGCGTGTACGAGTTGATGGTGGCCGACGACAAGCTGCGCGCACTGATCCACAGCCGCGCCGCCGAAAGCCAGATCTTCGTGGCCGCTGAAGCCGCCGGTTTGCGCTCGATGCGCGAAGACGGCGAGCGGCTGGTGAGCGAGGGCGTTACCAGCCCCGAAGAAGTGCTGCGCGTGACGCGCGAGTAAGCCAAAGCCCGTGCCCGCGTTCCGCTACGAAGCCATCGATTCCAAAGGCAAGGCCAGCGACGGCTTCGTCGAGGCCGACACGCCGCGCGGCGCGCGCACCCAGTTGCGCAACCAGGGCCTGGTGCCGCTGTCCGTCACCGAAATCACCAGCGCGCAGCGCCAGGCCGGGCGCGGCTTTGGCCGGCGCGCCTTCAACGCCACGGGCCTGACGGTGTGGACGCGCCAGATGGCCGGGCTGGTGAGCGCCGGGCTGCCGCTGGAACGCGCACTGGCCGCGCTGGCCGATGAAGCCGAGGTGCCGGCCCAGCGCGAGTTGGTGGCGCACCTCAAGAGTGAAGTTAATGCAGGCTCGCCCTTTGCCCAGGCCCTGGGCGCGGCGCCGCGCGAGTTCGACGAGGTCTACCGCGCCGTGGTGGCCGCCGGTGAGCAAAGCGGCGCCCTGGGCCTGGTGCTCGAAAAGCTGGCCGATGACCTGGAAGCGCGCCAGGCGCTGAAGGCAAAGCTGATCGGCGCCATGCTGTACCCGGCGGTGGTGTCGGTGATCGCGCTGGTGATCGTGATCTTTCTGCTCACCTACGTGGTGCCGCAAGTGGCCACTGTGTTCATCAGTTCCAAGCGCGCCCTGCCCGCGCTGACGGTGGCGATGCTGGCGTTCAGCGACTTCGTGCGCAACTGGGGTTGGCTGGTGGCGCTGGGTTCGGTGGGCGGCGCGGTGACGTATGTCTTTGCCCGGCGCAACCCCGAGTTTCGCCAGCGCAGCGACGCCGCCATGCTGAACCTGCCGCTGGTCGGCCGCCTGGCCCGCGGCTACAACGCGGCGCGCTTTGCCGGCACCTTGGCCATGTTGGCCGGTGCGGGCGTGCCCATCCTGCGCGCCTTGCAGGCCGCGAGCGAAACCCTGGGCAACCGCGCCATGCGGGCCGATGCGATGGAAGCCCTGACGCAAGTGCGTGAAGGCGCGCCGCTGGCCTCGGCCCTGGGCGCCAAGAAGCGCTTCCCTGGCCTGCTGGCCATGTTCTCGCGCCTGGGCGAACAAACCGGCCAGTTGCCTGTGATGCTGGCCCGCGCGGCCACCCAACTGTCGGGCGAAGTGCAGCGCCGTGCCATGGCCGTGGCCACCATCCTGGAGCCGCTGCTGATCGTGCTGATGGGTGGTGTGGTGATGCTGATCGTGCTGGCCGTGCTGCTGCCGATCATCCAGCTCAACACCTGGGTCAAGTAGCGGGCTGCGGCGGCGGCGGCCTGGCGGCCGGCGCCTATGATGAAAGCCATGCCCAGCACCCTGGACGGCCGCCTGGTCGTGGCCATTTCCTCGCGCGCACTGTTCGATTTCGAAGAAGAAAACCGCATCTTCGACGGCGCCAGCGACGACCACGCCTACATGCAACTGCAATTGCAGCGCCTGGACGAACCCGCCCGCCCCGGCGTGGCGTTCTCGCTGGTCAAGAAGCTGCTGGCCTTCAACGCCGACTCAGCCCGCGTGGAAGTGGTGATCCTGTCGCGCAACGACCCGGTCTCGGGCATGCGCGTGTTCCGCTCGGCGCGGCACTACGGCCTGGCCATCGAGCGCGGCGTGTTCACGCGCGGGCGCCAGGCCTGGCAGTACCTCAAGCCGCTGGGCGCTCAGCTCTTTCTTTCGGCCAACGAAGCCGATGTCCGCGCCGCGCTGGCCGCCGGCGTGCCCGCCGCGCGCGTGGCCCCGCACAGCGCGCACGCCGCAGCCACGCACCCGAATGAAATGCGGGTGGCCTTCGACGGCGACGCCGTGCTGTTCAGCGATGAAGCCGAACAGGTGTATCGCAGCGGCGGGCTGGGTGCCTTTCAGCAGCACGAAAGCACGCGTGCGGCCACGCCCTTGCCGCCCGGCCCGTTCAAGCCGCTGCTGGCCGCGCTGCACGGCTTGCAGCAGCAGGCGTTGCCGCAGATGCGCATCCGCACCGCGCTGGTCACGGCGCGCAGCGCACCGGCCCATGAGCGCGCCATCCGCACCTTGATGGCCTGGCAGATTGACGTCGATGAAGCCATGTTCCTGGGCGGCCTGCCCAAAGGCGAGTTCCTGCGCGAATTTGAGCCCGACTTCTTCTTCGACGACCAGACTGGCCATGTCGAGAGCGCCGCCGCGCATGTGCCCGCCGGGCATGTGGTGTCGGGCGTGGCTAACGTTTGAAATGAGTTTGAAAATTATTGGTTTGAGTCAGCTCACGCCATAGCGCCGCAGGCGTTCCAGGTCGAGCACCGTCACGCCGCCGTAGGCCACTTCGATCAGGCCTTCGCGCTGCAACACGGTCAAAGCTTCATTCACGCGCTGGCGCGACAGCCCCACCAGGTACGCAAGTTCCTGCTGCGTGATGCGCAGCACGCCGCTCAGGCGCGGGTACAGCACGGGGTGGAACAGCGCGGCCAGGCTGCGCGCCACGCGGCCGTCGGGGTTGGGCATGCGGTCAATTTCGCGCGCGCCAATGAACTGGCCCAGGCGCTCGTTCAGTTGCTGGCTGATGAAGCGGTTGAACGGGATGCTGCGTTCAAGCAGCCAGTGAAAGGTGTCCACGCTCAAGCCCGCCACCACGCTCTTGCGCAGCGCCTGGATGTTGTAGCGGTAGGCCTCGCGCTTGATCACCGTGCCCTCGCCAAACCAGCCGCCCGGCGGCATGCCGGTGAAGGTGATGGGGATGCCCAGCTTGGTGTCGCTGCTCATCTTCAGCAGGCCGTCGAGCACGCCGAACCAGTACGTCACCGGCCGGCCCACGCGGCACAGCAACTCGCCGGCATCCACCTGCACCACGCGCATGTCGCTGGCCGCGCGCATCTGCTCCTGCGCATTCAGGCCACGCAGCCAGGGCACCTCGGCCAGCTCTTGGGCCGTCAGTGCACGCGAGCGTTCCAAGAGCTTGCGGGCTGACGCGGTGCTGACGCTGGGCATAAATCTTGGCTAGGGAAAGCCATAGGCAGAACGGGCAAAGATTGTCGTCGTAACGACAACATAACGTCAAACTTGAGACTACATTGCGAGCCGAATCGCCGCCGCCCGGGCACCGCCCGGCCATTCGGCGCCCGCCCGGAGGCCCGCTTGCGCACCACTTTCCCCCGCCTGCTGCTGGAACACGCTGCCAAACGGCCGCACAGCCCGGCCCTGCGCGAGAAGGAATACGGCATCTGGCAAGCCACCACCTGGGCGGCGCTGGCCGAACTGGTGCGCCACCTGGCCTGCGGCCTCGCGCAAGCCGGCTTGAAGCGCGGTGACCACATCGTGGTGATCGGCGAGAACCGCCCGCGCCTGTACGCCACCATGCTCGCCGCACAGGCACTGGGCGCCATTCCGGTGCCGCTGTACCAGGACGCGGCGGCGCAGGAATACGTTTTCCCCATCAACAACGCCGAGATCTGCTTCGCGGTGGTGGAAGACCAGGAGCAGGTCGACAAGCTGATCGACCTGCGCGAGCAATGCCCGCAACTGGCCAGCATCTGGTACGACGACCCGCGCGGCCTGCGCAACTACAGCGTGCCTGGGCTGGCGTCGGTGGATGCGCTCATCAGCGCCGGGCAGGCCCGGCACGCGGCGCAACCCGCTTTCTTTGACCAACAAGTGCAGCAGGGCCAGCCCGACGATGTGGCGGCCATGTTCTTCACCACGGGCACCACCGGCAACCCAAAGGGCGTGGTGCACAGCCACTTCACGTTGATTGACCGCGCCAGTGCCGGTGCGCAGTTCGACAAGCTCACCGCCGCCGAAGAAGTGCTGGCCTACCTGCCGCCGGCCTGGATCGGCCAGAACATCTTTTCGTATGCGCAGTGGCTGGTCTGCGGCTACGTGGTGAATTGCCCGGAGTCGGCAGCCACGGTGACCATCGACCTGAAGGAAGTCGGCCCCACCTACTACTTTGCGCCGCCGCGCGTGTTCGAAGGCCTGCTCACCAGTGTGATGATCCGCATGGAAGATGCCGGCGCCATCAAGCGCAAGCTGTTCCACCACTACATGGCGCTGGCCCGGCGCGTGGGCCCGGCGCTGATGGACGGCACGCTGGTTGACGGCAAACCGGTCAGTGCAGCGGACAAGCTGAACTACCAACTTGGCAACCTGCTCATTTACGGGCCGCTGCGCAACACCCTCGGCCTGTCGCGCGTGCGCGTTGCCTACACCGCGGGCGAGGCCATCGGCCCGGACCTGTTCACCTTCTACCGCAGCATCGGCGTCAACTTGAAGCAGCTTTACGGCTCCACCGAAACCGCCGTGTTCGTGTGTCTGCAGCCCGACAACGAAGCCCGGGCCGACACCGTGGGCGTGCCCATTGCCGGCGTGGAAATCAAGCTCACCGAGGCCGGCGAGATCCTGGTCAAGAGCCCCGGGCTGCTCAAGGGCTACTACAAGAACCCGGCCGCCACCGCTGAGGTGCTCACACCCGACGGCTGGTACCACACCGGCGACGCCGGCTTCATTGATGCCGGCGGGCACTTGAAGATCATTGACCGCGCCAAAGACGTGGGCCGCATCAAGGGCGGCGCCAACGACGGCGCCATGTTCGCGCCCAAGTACGTTGAGAACAAACTCAAGTTCTTCCCTTACGTGAAAGAGGCCGTGGCCTTTGGCGACCAGCGCGAAAAGTGCTGCGTCTTCATCAACATCGACATGGACGCCGTGGGCAACTGGGCCGAGCGGCGCAACCTGCCCTATGCCGGCTATGCCGACCTGGCGCAAAAGCCCGAGGTCTATGCCCTGCTGCGCGACTGCGTGGAAAAGGTCAACGCCGACCTGGCGCAAGACCAGATGCTGGCCGGCAGCCAGATCAGCCGCTTCCTGGTGCTGCACAAGGAACTCGACGCCGATGACGGCGAACTCACCCGCACGCGCAAGGTGCGCCGCGGCTTCATTGCCGAGCGTTACGCGGTGTTGGTGGATGCGCTGTATGGCGACTTGACCCACCAGTACATCGAAACCCAGGTGAAGTTCGAAGACGGCCGCACGGGCACGGTGTCGGCTGACTTGAAGATTGATGATACAAAAGTCTTTCCAAACGTTAGGAAGGCGGCGTAGATGACAGCCAAACCTGCGGCTAACGTGGCACCTGAGGTGGTGCTGGACGTGAAGAACATCAGCCTGAACTTCGGCGGCGTGAAGGCGCTGAGCGACATCAGCTTCAATGTGCTCGAACACGAAGTGCGCGCCATCATCGGCCCCAACGGCGCGGGCAAGAGCAGCATGCTCAACTGCATCAATGGCGTGTACACGCCGCAGCAGGGCAGCATCACGTTTCGCGGCAAGACCTTCGACCACATGAATTCGCGCGAAGTGGCCGTGATGGGCGTGGCGCGCACGTTCCAGAACCTGGCGCTGTTCAAGGGCATGAACGTCATCGACAACCTGATGACCGGGCGCAACCTGAAGATGAAGACCAACATCTTCCAGCAGGCGATTCACTTCGGCGCCGCGCAGCGCGAAGAAGCCCAGCACCGCGAATTCGTTGAACACATCATCGACTTCCTGGAAATCCAGGCCTTTCGCAAGACCGCCGTCGGCCGCCTGCCTTACGGCCTGCAAAAGCGCGTTGACTTGGGTCGAGCGTTAGCCATGGAGCCGCAAGTGTTGTTGCTCGACGAACCCATGGCCGGCATGAACGTTGAAGAGAAGCAGGACATGTGCCGCTTCGTGCTGGAAGTGAACGAGGAGTTCGGCACCACCATCGTGCTGATCGAGCATGACATGGGCGTGGTGATGGATATTTCAGACCGCGTGGTCGTGCTTGACTACGGCAAGAAGATCGGCGACGGCACACCCGATGAAGTGCGCGCCAACCCGGATGTGATCAACGCCTACCTCGGCACGTCGCACTGACCCGAGCACAGACCATGGCATTTTTTCTGGAAGTACTCATCGGCGGCCTGATGGCCGGCATGCTGTATTCGCTCATCGCCTTGGGCTTCGTGCTCATCTACAAGGCCTCGGGCGTGTTCAACTTCGCCCAGGGTGCGATGGTGTTGTTCGCGGCCTTGGCGATGGCGCGCTTTTCGGAGTGGATCCCAAAAGGGCTGGGCTTCGAGCACAAGGTGCTGGGCAACGTGCTGGGCTTCATGGCGGCCATGTTGGTGATGATCGCCCTGGCCTGGCTGATTGAACGCCTGGTGTTGAGCAAGCTGGTCAACCAGGAAGGCATCACCTTGTTGATGGCCACCTTGGGCATCACCTACTTTCTTGACGGCTTCGGCCAGACCCTGTTTGGCAGCGACATCTACAAGATCGATGTGGGCATGCCCAAGGAACCGGTGTTCCTGCTGCAAAGCGTCTTTGAAGGCGGCGTGCTCATCAACCAGGAAGACATGGTGGCGGCGGGCGTTTCCGCCGCGCTGGTGGCTGTGTTGGCGCTGTTCTTTCAAAAGACCAACACCGGGCGCGCCTTGCGCGCCGTGGCTGACGACCACCAGGCGGCCAATTCAATCGGCATTCCGCTGAACCACATCTGGGTCATTGTGTGGAGCGTGGCGGGCTTCGCCGCGCTGGTGGCCGGCGTCATCTGGGGCAGCAAGCTCGGGGTGCAGTTTTCGTTGTCGCAAATTGCGCTGAAGGCGCTGCCGGTGGTCATCCTGGGCGGCCTCACTTCAGTGCCCGGCGCCATCATCGGCGGGCTGATCATCGGCGTGGGCGAGAAGCTGTCCGAGGTCTACATCGGGCCCTACTTCGGCGGCGGCATCGAAATCTGGTTTGCCTATGTGCTGGCCTTGCTGTTCCTGCTCGCCCGACCCCAGGGGTTGTTCGGCGAGAAGATCATTGACCGCGTGTAGGCCTGAAAGTTACCGTCCATGATCTATCGCGAAAACGGCCAATTCAAAGTCAGCTACGCCGCTGACCAACAGGTTTTCCCCATCCGCCAAGACCGCATCGTGATGGCAGCGCTGTTTGTGCTGGCCTTCATCATCGTGCCGCTGGTGGTGCCGGAATACACCTTTCGCGCCATCCTCATTCCGTTCCTGATCCTCGCGCTGGCGGCCATCGGCTTGAACATCCTGGTCGGCTACTGCGGCCAAATCTCCCTGGGCACGGGCGCCTTCATGGCCGTAGGCGCCTACGCCGCCTACAACTTCCAGGTGCGCATTGAGGGCATGCCGGTCATCGCCTCGCTGTTGCTGGGCGGCGTGTGCGCCACCGTGGTGGGGGTGCTGTTCGGCATTCCGTCGCTGCGCATCAAAGGCCTGTACCTGGCCGTGGCCACGCTGGCGGCGCAGTTCTTCGTCGATTGGGCGTTCCTGCGCATCAAGTGGTTCACCAACGACTCGTCATCGGGCTCGGTGTCGGTGTCGAACCTGCAGGTGCTGGGCCTGCCCATCGAATCGCCGGTCGAGAAGTACCTGTTCTGCCTGAGCTTCGTGGTGGTGTTTGCCGTGCTGGCCAAGAACCTGGTGCGCAGCCACATTGGCCGCGAATGGATGGCCATTCGTGACATGGATGTGGCCGCAGCGGTGATCGGCATCCGCCCGATGTACGCCAAACTGACGGCCTTCGCGGTCAGCTCGTTCATCGTCGGCGTGGCCGGTGGCCTGTGGGGGTTCATCAACCTCGGGGCCTGGGAGCCGGCCGCCTTTTCCATCGACCG
>JAYUQE010000580.1:0-2488 GCA_043756905.1 Burkholderiales bacterium
CCGTTCTACCCGCGCAGCCCCTACGCCGTGGCCAAGCTGTACGCCTACTGGATCAGTGTCAACTACCGCGAGGCCTATGGCCTGTATGCCTGCAACGGCATCCTGTTCAACCATGAAAGCCCGTTGCGCGGCGAAACCTTCGTCACGCGCAAGATCACGCGCGCCATGGCGCGCATCGCCCACGGCCTGCAAGACACCTTGTTCCTGGGCAACCTCAGCGCTGCGCGCGACTGGGGCCATGCCCGCGACTATGTGCACGCGCAGTGGCTGATGCTGCAGCAAGACCGGCCCGAAGACTTCGTCATCTGCACCGGCGAGCAGCACACGGTGCGCGAATTCGTTCAGCTCGCCGCGGCCGAGCTGGGCATCGGCATCGAATTCAAGGGCCAGGGGTTGGAGGAGATCGGTGTGGTCACGTCCGTCAAACCGGCGGCTCAAGGCGACATTCGCGCCCGCTGCAAGGCTGGCGAGGTGGTAGTGCGCATCGACCCGCGCTACTTCCGCCCCACCGAGGTGGAAACGCTGCTCGGCGACGGCACCAAGGCGCGCCAGATGTTGGGCTGGACGCCGACCACGCCCTTCGCTGCCCTGGTGCGCGAAATGGCCCTGGCCGACTATGCCGCCGCCAAGCGCGACAGCCTGGTGCGGCTGGCCGGCTTCCAGGCCTACGACTACCACGAGTAGAGAGCCCGCGCCGAGCCAGTGCCTGCGCACTGGCGAGTGGCTGGCGAGCGCCGGCGGCATGCAAGCCGCCGGCCGGGCTCTATAGTCTTGGCGACTCATTCAATCGAGACCGCCATGACCTACGAATGCATCCTCACCGAAGTGCGCGGCGACGGCCCGCGCCGCACCGGCCTGATCACGCTGCATCGCCCGGCCGCGTTGAACGCACTGAGCGATCAGCTCATGGACGAATTGGGAAGCGCCCTGCTGGCCTTCGATGCCGATGAAACCATCGGCTGCATCGTGCTCACCGGCAGCGACAAAGCCTTTGCCGCCGGTGCCGACATCAAGGCCATGAGCAGCCTCGATTTCATGGCCGCCTACAAGGGCGAGTTCATCACCCGCAACTGGGAACACTTGCTCAAGGTGCGCAAGCCGGTGATCGCCGCCGTGGCCGGTTTTGCCCTGGGCGGCGGCTGCGAAGTGGCCATGATGTGCGACTTCATCATCGCCGCCGACAACGCGAAGTTCGGCCAGCCCGAAATCAAGCTCGGCATCATTCCCGGGGCCGGTGGCACGCAGCGCCTGCCGCGCGCCGTGGGCAAGGCCAAGGCCATGGACATGGTGCTCACCTCACGCATGATGGGCGCCGAAGAGGCCGAGCGCGTGGGCCTGGTTTCGCGCGTGGTGCCGCTGGAAAAGTTGATGGATGAAACGTTGGCCGCGGCCGCCACCATCTGTGCCTTGAGCGGCCCCAGCGTCATGCTGGCCAAGGAATGCGTCAACCGCGCTTTTGAGAGCGGGCTGCGCGACGGCGTGAGCTTCGAGCGCCGCCTGTTTCATTCGTTGTTCGGCACGGCCGACCAGCAAGAAGGCATGGCCGCCTTCCAGGAAAAGCGCAGGCCGGCGTTCAAGCAGCGGTAGTCGCTTCGAATCCGGCTTGCGCCGCGGCCAGGCCCCGCGCCGTCAAAGCAGCATCAAAGCACCTTCAAGTGCCGCGCTTGGGCGCCCACGGCGGCCGACAAGGCAATGGCACGGTCAAAGGTGACCAGGCAGCCTTTGTGCTTCACCGCCATCGCCAACAGATAGACATCGGTGACCTGCTGGTGGCCGTGCACACGGGTGATGTCAACGCTGGCGTCGTCGCGCAACGAAACATCATCCGGCCAGAATTCGTGGTCAAGCTCATTGCAGACCTGCCGCAGGCGCTCACGCACTGCCGCCAGCCCGACCGCGCCGCGGCGGCCGTAGCTGGGCAGGTTCAAGACGCGGATCACACCGTTCTCAACCAAAGGGCAGGTCGCAATCTTGATGCCCGGCGTGTTGATGAAGTCGTTGGCCTGAGTTGAGAACAGGTGAGCATCGTCAAACAACGCGACCCAGACGTTGACGTCGAGCAGGGCGCGCAGCATTCAAATGCCTTCACGGTTCATCAACTCACGCACATGCTCGGGCGTAATGATCTCGTCACGTTGCGGCAGCAAGGCGAAGCGGCCACGCAGCGGCAGCGCAGCGGCTTTCACGCCCAGGCCGGCAGTGGCGCCGGCCCGAACCAACTGCGACACCGCATCACCCAGCGACACGTGCTCGCGCGCGGCGATCTGTTTGGCCACAAGCAGGGCGTCTTCGGCAAGGTTGAGGGTGGTGCGCATGGCGGGCTCTCGGGGGTCGATTCGTAGTGTGCACCATAGCATCAAATTAGCATCAACGCATCACGTGCCAATGTTCATGTCGGCAGCAAATGACTTGTCCGGTTTCTAGCAAGTAGTCTGTCCGGTTTGTGGGGTGGCGATGCAAGCTCCCATAAGCCGGGCCCGCTACGTGC
>JAYUQE010000581.1:0-6515 GCA_043756905.1 Burkholderiales bacterium
GCACAGCGATGCCGCGTGGCATCGCGAGCATTTGCAACGCCGCAGCGTGCCCTGCATCGCGCGGGCAGCGACTTCCGATTTCAGCGTTACAGGCCACTAGCTCAAGCCCTTCAATAACATCAGGCTGAGTGGCAAGGCGACCATGCCGATCAGCGTGGAGGCCGTGACCAGCGCCGCCACGTACGGCCCGTGCCCGCCCATGCGCACCGCCAGCACGTAGGCACTCGATGCCGTGGGCATGGCGCCGTAGGCCACCAGCAGGGCCTGCTGCGCGGCGGGCAACTGCCAGGCCAGGGCGATGCCGATGGCCAGCGCCGGCAGCGCAACATGGCGGATGCCCAGCAGCGCCGCGGCCAGCCCCGGCCCTTCGCGCAGCGCACCCAGGCGCAAGCCCGCGCCCACCGCCATCAGCCCCAGGGGCAGGGCGGCCGCGCCGATGCGTGCCAGCGTGGTGTTGGCCAACTCGGGCAACTGCACGCCCAACAGGTTGCAGGCCAGCCCGGCCAGTGTGCTGACGATGAGCGGGTTGCGCACCAGTTCACCAAAGTAGGCCTGGCCGCCGCGGCGCGCCAGCGGCCACACCGCTGCGATGTTGGCCAGCGGCACGCACAGCGACACCAGCAACGCCGCCCAGGCCACGCCCTGGCTGCCGGCCAGGCGCTCGGCCAGGGCCAGCAGCACATACGAATTGAAGCGAAACGCGGTTTGAGCGCCCGAGGCGTGCAAGTGCGCATCGAAACGCCCCCAGCGCAACGCAAAGGCCAGGGCGATGCCGGCCAGCGTGAGGCCCACCACGCTGGCACCAAAGCGCCACACCGCGGCCAGCTCAAATGGGTTGCGCAGGATCGAGCTGAACAGCAGCACCGGAAACAGCAAGTAGTAGACCAGGCGCTCAACACCGTCCCAAACCGGGCGGTTCAGCGGCGTGTGGCGGCAGATCAAGGCGCCGCAGGCGATGAGCAACAGGTCGGGCAGCAGTAACAGCGCGTCAGGCATTTCGGGGGAGTGTAGGCAACGCCCTTTGGTGGCGGCGTGGCTGTTAGCCAAAGTCAGCCAAAGCAGCGCAGGCCGCGTTCAGGCACCATCGCACCTTCGCAAGACGACCCCCACCCCATGCTTGAAGCATTTCGCCTGCCGCGCTGGCTGGCCGCCCTCTTGGCCTGCCTGGCCGCGGCACTGACTGCACCGGCGGTGTTGGCGCAGCGCCTGATGGTCGATGGCCAGCCGTTCGACACCGCCGCGCGCATCGGCAATGTTGAATTGAAGCTCAACGGTGCCGGCTTGCGCCAGGTGGCCTGGTTCAAGGCCTATGCCGCTGGCCTGTATTTGCCTGACAAGACCCGCGCTGCGGCCCAGGCACTGAACGGCGCAGGCCCCAAGCGCCTGCAAATGCGCATGATGCAAGACGTGCCCACGGCCGAATTCATCAAAGCCTTCGACAAAGGCATCGGCCGCAATTCAACGCCGGCCGAGTTGACGGCGCTGAAGGAGCGCATGGCGCGCTTTGATCAGATCCTCACCCAGATCGGCCAGGTGAAGAAAGGCGATGTGGTCAACCTCGATTTCATTCCCGGCCAGGGCCTGGTGCTCACGCTCAACGGCAAACCGCGCGGCGAGGCGATCGCGGGCGAAGACCTGTACGCCGCGTTCCTGCGCATCTTCATCGGCGACAAACCCACCGACGAGCGGCTCAAGGCTTCGCTGCTCGGCGCGGCCTGGGGCTGATGCAAGAATTCCAGTCACCCCCCACCGCCCACTCACCACCCACTCACTCAAGCCCATGACCCCTATCCTGTTCAAGACCCTGTTAGGCACGCTCAGCCTCGCCGCTGCCGGCACGGCCCTGGCCCAGCCCTACCCCAACAAGCCGGTGCGCCTGGTGGTGCCCTTTGCGCCCGGTGGCACCACCGACATCGTGGCCCGTGTGGTGTCTGAAAAGATCGCCGCGCACCTGGGCCAGAACTTCATCGTGGAAAACAAGGCCGGCGGCGGTGGTTCGCTGGGGGCAAATGAAACCGCCAAGGCCACGCCCGACGGCTATGCCCTGGGCATGGCCACCGTTTCCACCACGGCGGCCAACCCGGCCATCAACCCGAAGATCCCATACAACCCGCTGACTGACTTCACCCCCATCATCAACGTGGCGGCCACGCCCAACGTGATTGCGGTGCACCCCAGCTTTCCGGCGCGCGACTACAAAGGCTTCATCGCCGAGCTGAAAAAGTACCCGGGCAAGTACAGCTATGCCAGCTCGGGCACCGGCGGCATCGGCCACCTGCAAACCGAACTATTCAAGGGCCAGGCCGGCGTGTTCATGGCGCACATTCCCTACCGCGGCGCGGGGCCGGCGTTGAACGACACCGTGGCCGGGCAGGTGACCATCATCTTCGACAACATGCCATCGGCGCTGCCCTTCATCAAGGACGGCCGCTTGATCCCCATCGTGGTGGCCGCGCCGCAGCGGCTGACGCAACTGCCCAACGTGCCCACGTTCAAGGAAGTGGGGCTGCCCGATGTGAACCGCATGGCCTACTACGGCATCTACGGCCCCAAGGGCTTGCCGCAAGACGTGGTGGACAAGGTTCATGCCGCGGTGAAAAAGACAGTGGAGATGCCCGACGTGCGCAAGCGCATCGAAGACACCGGCTCGCTGGTGGTGGCCAACACGCCGGCCGAATTTGCGAAGCAAATCGAGGCCGAGTTCGCGGTCTACAAGGCCGTGGTGGCCAAGCAAAAGCTCGTGCTCGATTGACAGTGAACCCGCCGCCGGCACCCAACGCGGCGCCACGCAGCCAGGAAAGCATCGACCGTTTCATCGACGCGCTGTGGCTGGAAGACGGCCTGGGCACCTTGAGCCTGGCGGCCTACCGGCGCGATTTGCAGCTTTACGCGGCCTGGCTCGAAGCCGGCTCGGACAAGGCCCTGAACGACAGCCAGGCCAGCGACCTGCTGGCCTACATGGTGGCCAAGCATGCGGCTTCACGGGCCAGCACGGCGAACCGGCGTTTGAGTGTTTTCAAACGTTATTGCCGCTGGGCGCTGCGCGAGCGGCTGATGGCGCAAGACCCGACGCTGAAGCTGCTGTCGGCACGCCAGCCGCTGCGCGTGCCGCACAGCTTGAGCGAGGCGCAGGTGGAAGCCCTGCTTGCCGCGCCCAAAGTGGCCACGCCGCTGGGCCTGCGCGAGCGCTGCATGCTTGAATTGATGTACGCCAGCGGCCTGCGCGTGAGCGAACTGGTGGGGCTGAAGACGGTGTACGTGAGCCTGGTGGACGGCGCCTTGCGCGTCACCGGCAAGGGCAACAAGGAACGCCTGGTGCCCTTTGGCGGCGAGGCGCAGGCCTGGATCGAGCGCTACCTGGCCGCGGCGCGCGCGGCCATTTTGAAAGGCCAGCACAGCGAAGCGCTGTTCGTCACTGCGCGGGGCGGGCCCATGACACGGCAGATGTTCTGGAACATCGTCAAACGCCACGCGCTGGCCGCAGGCATCACCGCGCCGCTATCACCGCACACGCTGCGCCATGCCTTTGCCACCCACTTGCTCAACCATGGCGCCGACCTGCGCGCAGTGCAGATGCTGCTGGGCCATGCCGACATTTCCACTACCACCATCTACACCCATGTGGCGCGCGAGCGGCTGCGGCAGTTGCATGCGCAGCACCACCCGCGCGGGTGAAACGCCGCTGCGTCAATGGGTGGTGATCTCGCCCAGGCCGGGTGTGGGGTCACGGGCAGACTGCGGCACGCTGGCTGACGTGGCTCATCTAACATCCGCACCCCGCAGCCGGGTTTGAGCACGGCTGCACAACGCCACTAAAACGGAGTGTCAACCATGGCTATTGAAAAAATTCTCTATACCGCCCACGCCACCGCCACCGGCGGGCGCACGGGCACGGCGCAGTCGTCAGACGGTGCCTTGAAAGTGAACCTGAGCACGCCGCATGAACTGGGCGGCGGCGGCGGTGAAGGCACCAACCCGGAACAAATGTTTGCTGCGGGTTATGCGGCGTGTTTCATCGGCGCGCTCAAGGCCGTGGGCGGCAAGATGAAGCTCGCCGTGCCGGCCGATGTGAGCATTCAATCGACCGTGGGCATCGGCCCGGTGCCCACCGGCTTTAACTTGCAGGTGGCGATGGCGATCTCGCTGCCGGGCATGGAACGCAGCGCCGCCGAAGCGCTGGTGGCCGCAGCGCACCAGGTCTGCCCCTATTCCAACGCCACCCGCGGCAACATCGACGTGACCTTGAGCGTTGTGGAGTGACGTGCGGGCGCAGGCTGGCCGGTTGGCACACGGAGCTGGCAGCCGCTGCGCCCGGGTTTTCTCAAACGTTAGGCATCGGCGCAAGACGCGCGTACACGCAGGTGTTTCGAAGGCTGCCATCGGGTGCGCGGCGTTCGTGACGAAGAATGCCTTCGAGCACGAACCCGCAGCGCAAGGCCAGCCGGCGCGATGCGGTGTTTTCGGCGTCGGTGATGAGTTCAAGCCGGGCGGCATGAAGGGCGCCGAAGGCCAGTTCGGTGAGCGCAGCCACGGCTTCGCTGACGAAGCCCTTGCCTGAGCACGAGCTGCGCACCCAGTAGCCGACTTCCAGCTTGGGCGTGGCCCATTCCGGGCGGTGCAGGCCGCTGCAACCCACCAACTGGCCGCTGGCCTTCTCGAACAGCAGGAACGGCATGTCCCTGCGGGCCACGAAGTTGGCCTGCGCCGTGCGGCAGTAGATCTCGGAACGTTCAATACTTTGCTCGGCCGCCACCCAGGGCAGCGAGGCCAGAAACCGGCGCAGTTGGGGCATCGACTCCGCCACCGCGGCGTGCAGCGCCGGCCCGTCGCGCGCCTGCGGCACGCGCAGCAGCAGCCGCTCGCTGTGCAGGGTGCTGGGCAGATCGAGCAAGAGCGGGTCGGTCATGATCGGTACCATCTAACGTTTGATGAGACTTTAACGTCAAGGCTGCCGTGCCCGGTTCGCCGGCAGCTTGCGCCACGGCAGTTCAGCGGGGTTGGCCGCCATCGGCCCCGGCGCCTTGGCCACCAGGATGTGCGCGGCAATCGGCGTGAAGGCGGCGCGAAAGTGAACCGAACTCTTGTTCACCAGCACCTTCATGGCTTCGGGCGCCACGCCGAGAAAGCGGAACAAGTCCAGGTCGAGCATCTGGCATTGGCCGCTGACCACGTTGATCAGGATGCCGTCGATCTCCAGCCCGGCGCTGGCGCCCAGGTGCAGCGTGGCCCCGGCCGTCATCGGGCCGTACAGTGGCACGACGCCGTCGCTCAGGGTGCGCACGGTGAACACACCTTGAACCGGTGGGTCGGTGGGTTGGCCGTCAAACCCGGCAACGGACTTGCCCAGAGCCAACTCGATGCGCGCACCCACGCCGGCGGCGTGCGCGGCTTGCGCGGCTTCGGGGTCGAACATCAGGCCCAGCGCCACCTGGTTCGGGAAGCGCCGGCCGGCACCCGCGGCCAGCAGGGCATGGAGCAGGCCGGTGGTGTTGGAATCCGCCCCGGCGCCGGGGTTGTCTTGCGTGTCGGCAATGACAACGGGTTTGTCGGCTGCAACCGCAAGTTCGAGCGCCGCCTCGACCGCTTGTGCCGGTGTGTACAAAGTCATCTTCCAGTTAACGCGCCCGGCTTCGAGTTCAGCGCCCAGCCGCGCCACCACGTCGTTCACTTGTTCGGCGTCAGCGCCATGGCCGTGCAGCACCGGGCCGCATTCATCAAAGTCGGCCGCCGGAAAACCCATCGCAAAGCTCAGGTGCACGCCGCTGGCGGCGTCAAGCTCGGCCAGGCGGCGGTACACGCCGGCGGCCGGCTCCATCATCGTGCACTGGGTGTTCAGCGGCAGCAGGAAGGGCGCGCGCCAGGCCGCGCTGTGCCACGGCGTGGCCGCGCCGTGGCACTCGGCCAGGATGTTTGCGGCACGCTCGCCAGTGGCCGCGGCGTCGACATGCGGGTAGGTGCGGTAGGCCGTCATCGCCGAGCAGTGCGCCAGCATGCGCGCGGTGACGTTGGCGTGCAGGTCCAGGCTGGCCACCAGCGTCATGGCCGGGCCGATCACGCCGCGCAGGCGTTGCAGCAACTCGCCTTCGGCATCATCAACATGCTCGGCCACGGCGGCGCCATGCAGGTCGAGGTAGACGGCATCGAAGCCGCCCCGCGCCGCATCGGCCACGATGGTCTGGGCGATGCGCTCGAAAGCGTGTTGCGTGATGTGCGCCGACGGGCTGGCGCCGGCCCACAGCGATGGCAGCAGTTGCCAGCCGCGCTGGCGCGCGCTGCGAATGAAGCCACCCATGGGCAGGCTGGTGCCGGCCAGGGCTTCCAGCATGGCCGGGCCGTGAACGGCGGCCGGGAAGGCCGAGCCGCTGGTGAACGCCGACCAACCCGCCTTGCTGGGCGCGAAGGTGTTGGTCTCGTGCTGGAAGCCGGCGACGAAAATGCGCATGCAGTCTCCTGTTAGTGTTGATCGCGCAGCGCGCGAAGCTGGCTGGCCTGTGCCAGCGTGGCGGCATGGCCGG
>JAYUQE010000582.1:0-6490 GCA_043756905.1 Burkholderiales bacterium
CGGCGCGTTTGCTGCGGTCGATGTGGATCATGTCCATGCGTGCCATGGCCCAGCCGAAGAACGGGATCAGCAGCAGCTCGCGCTTGAACACATAGGCCAGCGGATGCGACATCAGCGCCGGGTAGGCGAAGGTCTCCCAGGTCGATTGATGCTTCGATGCCAACAGCACCGCGGCCATGCCCTGCTCGGCCGTGGGCAGGTGTTGCATGCCCTGTATGCGGTGGTGCACGCCGCAAATGACGCGCGCGCCCCAGATCACGCTGGCCAGCCAGTTGGCACACATCCAGTACACCGTGTTGCCGCGCACGAACACCGACACCAGCAACACCGCCAACGCCCAGGGCACCACGGTCACGGCCATCCACAACACGAACAGCGCCGAGCGCAGACCCCACCCCAGCCGGGTCACGAAAGCGCCTCGCGCTGCGAACCCGGGCTCGGCTCGCGCGCCAGCAGGTGTTCGGCAAAGGCGCTCAGGTCAGCGTGGATCTGCAGCGTGGGCACCTGCGCCAGCAGGCTGTCGAGCTGGGCGTCGGTCAGGGCCGCAGCACGCCCGGTGCACACCAAGTGCGGCTCGCAGCCGGCGGTCTGGGCGGCCAGCACATCGCGTTCGGTGTCAGCCACCATGGGCACATCGGCCAGGTGCACGCCGTAGCGGTGGGCAACGTCGAGCATCATGCCGGGCAGTGGCTTGCGGCAATCGCACGCCTCGGAGGGTGCATGCGGGCAGAAGAACACGGCGTCGATGCGCCCGCCCACGGCTTGCAGCTCGCGCATCATGTGGGCATGCACCGCATTGACCATGGCCATGTCGATCATGCCGCGGCCGATGCCCGACTGGTTGGTGGCCACCACCACGTGCCAGCCGGCATGGTTCAGCCGCGCCACGGCGGGCAGCGCACCGGGCACGGCCGTCCATTCCTGGGGCGACTTGATGTGGTCTTCGCAGTACTCGTTCAAGATGCCGTCGCGGCCAAGGATCACGAGCTTGAGGATTGGGTTCATCTCAGACTTCCATTGGCGCGAGCCGCCAGCGGCGACGCCTGGAACAGATCGGCCCAAGCGAACGCCGCGGAACCGGCTCTGCCGGGCCGCTGGCGTTGCCCCCTAGAGGGGGCTGAGCCCGGACGAGAAACAGTCCCTTCGGACTGTTTCTCGCCTGCGAAGGCCTTCCGGCCTGCCTGCCGGAAGGCGCGCGAAGCGCGTAGGGGGTGGATCATTACTCCAGGCGCGACAGGTCGGCCACGCGGTTCATGGCGCCATGCAACTGGGCCAGCAAGGCCAGGCGGTTGGCGCGCACGGCGGGGTCTTCGGCGTTCACCATCACGCCATCGAAAAACGCATCCACTGGCGCGCGCAATGCCGCCAGTTCGCGCAACGCGGCAGTGAAATCGCCGCTGGCAAAGGCGGTGTCGGCACGACCGCCGGCCTGCTTCAGCGCCGCGTTCAAGGCGCGCTCGGCGTCTTCGGTGAAACCCTGCTCGTTCACCGCAGCGAGCGCGGCGACATCCGACTTCTTCAAGATGTTGCCCACCCGTTTGTTCGCCGCGCCTAGCGCCGCCGCCTCGGGCAATGCCGCAAAGGCACGCACCGCGGCCAGGCGCTGCGGCAGGCTGGCCCATGTATCAGGCCGTAGCGCGGTGACAGCGTCAACCTCGTGCGCCGAATAGCCCAACTCGCGCAAGTAGCCCAGCAGCCGCTCAAGCATGAACTGAACAAGCTCGGCCTGGGCCTGGCCGTGGCCGGCGGGGAAGGCACGGAAAGCGGCCGCCACCAACGCCGGCACGGCCAGCGGCAGCGCGGCCTCGACCAGCATGCGCGCAACACCCAGGGCGTGGCGGCGCAGGGCGAAGGGGTCCTTGTCACCGCTGGGCAACTGGCCGATGCCGAACAGGCCGGCCAGCGTCTCCAGCTTGTCGGCCAGCGCCACGGCCAGGCCGGCAGCGCCGCGCGGCAGGCTGTCGCCGGCAAAGCGCGGTTTGTAGTGGTCCTCAATGGCAAAAGCCACTTGCTCGGTTTCACCATCGTGGCGCGCGTAGTAGCCGCCCATCACGCCTTGCAGTTCAGGGAATTCGCCCACCATGTCGGTCAGCAAATCGGCCTTGGCCAGTTGCGCAGCACGGCCGGCCGCCGCCGCCAGCGCGGCGCCGCCAATTTGCTGGGCGATGTCTTGCGCCAGCGCCTGCACGCGCAACGCACGCTCGCCCTGCGTGCCGAGCTTTTGGTGGTAGACCATGCGGGCCAGGTCGGGCACGCGCGCGGCCAGGCTTTTCTTGCGGTCCTGGTCGAAAAAGAACTTGGCATCCGCCAGGCGCGGGCGCACCACGCGCTCGTTGCCTTCGATCACCCGGCTGGCGTCAGCCGGCGTGATGTTGCTCACCACCAGGAAGCGGTTGGTCAGGCGGCCATCGGCATCGAGCAGGGGAAAGTATTTCTGGTTGGCCTTCATCGTCAGGATCAGGCATTCCTGCGGCACGGCCAGGTACTCTTGCTCGAAGCGGCAGACCAGGGTGTTGGGCCGCTCCACCAGGGCAGTGACTTCATCAAGCAGCGCCTCGTCTTGAATCGGCGTCAGCCCCTGCGACAGCGCCGCGGCATGCAATTGGCGCTGCACTTCGGCGCGGCGCAGGGCGAAACTGGCGATCACGGCGCCCTGCGTGCGCAAGGTTTCTTCGTAGGCATCGGCATGGCTGATCTCGATCGTTGGCGTGGCCGCCTCAAAGCGGTGGCCCTGCGTGCTGCGGCCGGCGCTCAGGCCCAGTGCGTGCACCGCCACCACCTGCGCCCCATGCAGCGCCACCAGGCCGTGCGCCGGGCGCACGAAGTGAACGCTGCTCCAGCCATCCGCCAACTGGTACTGCATCACCTTGGCAATGGGCAGCTTGGCCAGCATCTCGGCCAGGGCCTTGTTCAGGCCTTCGGCCAGCGTGGCGCCGGCCAACATGCTGTCCAACACCAGCACCTCCCCCTTGCCCTCACCCTGGCGCTTGAGTTGCGGCAGCACGGCGTCACCCTGCCCCAGCGCGGCGAGCTTCTTCATCAGCGCAGGCGTGGCTGCGCCCTGTGCGTCAAGGCCCACGGCCACCGGCATCAGCTTGGTCTGCTGCGCGCGGCTCGGCGCGTGCGCCAACACCCCCTGCACGCGAACGGCCAGCCGGCGCGGCGTGGCGAAGGCGCTGAACTCGGCCCCTGCCTCGGCCAGCCCACTGGCTTGCAGGCTTGCAACGATCAGCCGCGCGAACTCAGCCCCCAGGCCCTTCAGCGCCTTGGGCGGCAGTTCCTCGACTTGCAGCTCCACCAACAGTGCTTGCGTCGTCATCTCAAGCCGCCTTCTTCTGCGCAGCTTGAGCCAACTGCGCCAGCGCTTCATCGGCCCACAGGCGCGGCGCCATCGGGAAGCCCAGGCGGGCGCGGCTTTCAAGATAGCTCTGTGCCACGCTGCGCGCCAGGTTGCGGATGCGCCCGATGTAGCCCGCGCGTTCGGTGACGCTGATCGCGCCGCGCGCATCGAGCAAGTTGAAGGTGTGCGCGGCCTTGAGCACCTGCTCGTAGGCCGGCAAGGCGAGTTGCTGGGTCATCAGGTGCCGGGCCTGCTTTTCATGCGCGGCGAAGGCGCCGAGCAGAAAGGCCACGTCGCTGTGCTCAAAGTTGTAGGCGCTTTGCTCGACTTCGTTTTGGTGATAGACGTCGCGGTAGGTCAGGCCTTGGGTCCAGCTCAGGTCGAAGATGTTCTCCACGCCTTGCAGGTACATCGCCAGGCGCTCCAGGCCGTAAGTGATCTCACCCGTTAGCGGCTTGCAGTCGATGCCGCCGACTTGCTGAAAGTAGGTGAACTGGGTGACTTCCATGCCATTCAGCCAGACCTCCCAGCCCAGGCCCCAGGCGCCCAGGGTGGGGTTCTCCCAATCGTCTTCGACGAAGCGCACGTCGTTGGTCTTCAGATCGAACCCCAGCGCCTGCAGCGAGCCCAGGTACAGCTCCAGGATGTTCAGCGGCGCCGGCTTGAGCACCACCTGGTACTGGTAGTAGTGCTGCAAGCGGTTGGGGTTGTCGCCATAGCGGCCATCTTTGGGCCGGCGGCTGGGCTGCACATAGGCCGCCTTCCAGGGCTCGGGGCCGAGCGCGCGCAGGAACGTGGCGGTGTGGCTGGTGCCGGCGCCGACTTCCATGTCATAGGGCTGCAACAAGGCGCAACCCTGTTCGACCCAGTAGGCCTGCAATTTCAGAATGATCTGCTGGAAGCTCAGCATCGGGCGGGGTCGGCGGTTGGCGTGAACGACGGATTCTACGAAGCGCCCACCGGCCTGGATTCCCGCGCCGTGTTGCCTGCCCACTTACCTGCCCTGCTTCCCCGCCCTGCTTCCCCGCCCTGCTTCGCCGCCCTCCTGCGCCAACCTTTCGCCCTGCCCTATGTGGCGCCGACCCTACTGCCGCGACTCGTCAACCTGTGCGCCGTGGGCCGCCGAAGCAGCGCCGCTGGGCAACGCCCGCTTGACGCGGCTGAGCAGGCCGCTCAAGGGGTTGGCCTTGTTCGCCGGCTCGGCCGCGCCGGCCGCGGTGGGTGGCAGGTGGTCCAGGTTGGTGCTTTGTGTGGCGATGGCCGGGGTCTTGCCGCCAGCGTCGGCCGTGGCGGTGGCGCCGGTCTTGAGCTGCGCCACCCGGGCGCGCTTGGCCGGGTCGATCTGCGCCGTCATCACCAACTCACGCTCTTGCGGCGCGGGGTGTGACGCGCCCCAGCCCTTTTCGCTGGCCGTACCCTGGCGCTGGTTGATGAACCGCTGCACCGCGGTCTTGGCGTCCACGCCAGGCATGCGGGCCAGCAAGTAGGTGCCACAGGCGTCGCCTTCCAGCTCCTGCACCTGGTCGAAGCGCTGGAACATCAGTTGCACCGCCGTCATCGTGCCGAACAGGCCTTCCATGCCTTTGACGGGGTCTTTGGCGATGTCGAGCAGTGGGCGCAGTGTCTTGGACACCTCCATCGCGTCGATCGCCTTGACCTGGTACTCCTTCAGCGCATGCCGGCGCGTCAGGTGCGCCACCTCGTGCGCCAGGCGCAGCGCGATGTCGTTGCGGTCCAGCGCCTTGTCTTGCAACATGCCCTTGGTGACATAGACATAGCCGCCCGGGCTGACGTAGGCGTTCGACTCAGTCTCCTCGGTCACCGCCAGCTTGAAGGTGTAGGGGTTGTCGGCCGGCAACTGGGCCACCAGGTCGTTCAGCAAAGTCTGGGCTACAGCAAAGCGCGGGCGCAGGTTGCGCGGCAGGCCGTCAGGCTCGGCGATCAGGCCTTCCTTGCGATATTTCTGATCCAGCCATTCGCCGACTTTCTGCTCCGCCGACACCGGCATCCAGACCTTTTGCCGGGCCAGCACGCGCAGACTGGCAAAGGTTTTCTTCTGCTCGGGCGTGATGACCACGCCCAACTCGGGCACTTTGCCCAGCAACAGGCTGGGGCCCATGATGCGCGCCAGCTCCACCATCATGGCCGCGGGGTTGGCCGAATCAAACAGTCGCTCGCACAGGAAGTCGGCATTCAGGGTGCCGAGCTTGTGCACCTTCTGGGCTTCGAAATCGTGCCCGGTGGCGGCCTTGGTAGCGGTCTCTTTGGTGCCCGCGGGCGCCTGCGCGCCAAGCGGTGGCGCCCAGGCCAGGCAGGCCCAGGCCGGGGCAACGAGAAGCAGGCGTGTGAAGGCGTTCATGGGCTGATCTCCTTGAGTGCCAGGTCGCGGTTGAAGCTCAGGCCCTCGCGCTCGAACACCAGCGCCCGGGCCACGGCGCGCGAGTTGGGGTCTTGTGGGCTGGCAGTGTCGATCTCGTGCAGCGCCTTGTCCAATTCGTCCTGCACCGCCAGGCTCACCACCTCGAACAAGGCCTGCGGCATAGGGCCCTTGGCGGTGTGTACGCGCAAGGCATAGGTTTGCCCGGCCTGCAACTGCACGCGCGACAGGCTGACGGCCTGCGCGGCGTCAGCCTGCAGCACCGTGGCGTTGCCGGCCTTGGCGGCAAAGACCACGCGCGCACCCGGCTCCAGGTTGGTGAATTGAAACGTTAATCCGTCGACCGGCACGTAGACATCGCCAAACGGCGCGCCGATCTGGCTGGGTTTGTCGAAGAACTTCTTGCCCGAAGTTTGCGCCGCCTTGCCATCGGTCAACACCGCGAACAGGCTGCGCGCCACCGCTTTGGCCGGCGCCGAGTTGGGGTCCATGTTCAGCGGCGAGCCGGGCTTTTCGCCCTCGAACGCCTGGCGCTGCAACTGGCCCTTTTTGTCGAAGTACACCGCCGTCGCGCGCCCGCTGCGCAGGTGAACCTTGGCGCAATCGTCCATGCTGAACGCGCCGCTGAACGCCGTGCCGTTGGCCAGCATGGCGGTTTCACCCTTGAGCGTGGTGAGGATGCACGGCGCGGCGAGCGCCGCTGTTGTGGCGGCCAGCGCCGCCAGGGCAGCGGCAAGGTGAACTGTGCGTGCGTTCATGTTCCGAACCCTCCA
>JAYUQE010000583.1:0-2479 GCA_043756905.1 Burkholderiales bacterium
TCACTGGGTTTCAGGATGAAGGCGTTGCCGCAGGCCAGCGCCACCGGAAACATCCACATCGGCACCATCACCGGAAAGTTGAAAGGCGTGATGCCGGCCACCACGCCCAGCGGCTGGCGCATGACCCAGTTGTCGATGCCGGTGGAGGCCTGCTCGGAGTAAGCACCCTTGAGCAAGTGCGGCACGCCGCAGGCGAACTCCACCACATCGAGCCCGCGGGTGACTTCGCCTTGCGCGTCGGTGAAGACCTTGCCGTGTTCGGCGGTGATGGCACGGGCCACGTCGTCGCGGTGTTTGCGCAGCAACTCGGCAAACTTGAACATCACCTGAGCGCGGCGCACCGGCGGCGTTCTGGCCCAGGCCGGGAAGGCGCTCTTGGCGGCCGCCACGGCGGCGTTCACGTCAGCCTGGTTGGCCAGCGCCACGCGGCCGCTGACCTGGCCCAACGCGGGGTTGTAGACGTCTTGATAGCGCGGCGAGCTGCCGGCAGCGGCGGCGCCGGCAATGTGGTGGGCGATGTGTTTCATGGCGTGGGCCGGTCAGTGGAAGTTGGGCGCATTTTCGCGCCGACCATGCCACCGTGCCGGCGCGCGCAGCGTAAAACTTCTACACCACCAGCAGGGCGCGAAAGTCGTTCACGTTGGTGAAGCTCGGGCCGGTGACCAGCAGGTCGCCCAAGGCCTGGAAGAAACCGTAGGCGTCGTTGCGGTCGAGAAACGCCGCCGGCTTCAGCCCCAGCGCAGCGGCGCGGGCCAGCGTGTCGGGGCCGGCCAGCGCGCCGGCGTTGTCTTCGCTGCCGTCGATGCCGTCGGTGTCGGCCGCCAGCAGCCACACACCGGGCTGGCCCTGCAAGGCGATGGCGCAGCCGAGTGCGAACTCACCGGCCCGCCCGCCGCGCCCGCCGCTGCCCTTGACCGTGACCGTGGTTTCGCCCCCGCTCAAGATGACGCAGGGCCGCTGGAACGGCGTGCCGTGGCGCGCCACGGCCCGCGCCAGCGCCGCATGCATCTGGCCCACGGTGCGGCTTTCGCCTTCGATCTCGTCACTCAAGATGTGCGCTGCCAGGCCGGCGGCTCGCGCCGCTTCGGCCGCGGCTTGCAGGCTTTGCAGCGGCGTGGCGATCAACTTCACCGCCTGCCCGGCAAAGCAGGCGTCACCGGGCTTGGGCGTTTCCCACGCGCCGCTTTCCAGCGCCGCGCGCGCCACGGCGGGCAAGGCAATGTCGTAGCGCGCCAGGATGGCCAGCGCATCGGCGCAGGTGCTGGCGTCGGCCACGGTGGGGCCGCTGGCAATGATGGCCGGGTCGTCACCCGGCACATCGCTGATCGTCAACGTGACCACTTGCGCCGGCGCACAACGCCCGGCCAGGCGCCCGCCCTTGATGGCCGAGAGGTGCTTGCGCACGGTGTTGATCTCGTCAATGGCCGCGCCGCTGTTCAGCAAGGCCTGGTTGATGGCGCGTTTGTCAGCGAACGCCAACCCCGGCGCGGGCGCGCTGAGCAGCGCCGAGCCGCCGCCGGAGATGAGGCACAGCACGAGGTCGTCGTGACTCAAACCAAGCGTTAGGTCGAGCAGGCGCTGGGTGGCCAGGCGGCCGGCTTCGTCGGGCACCGGGTGGGCGGCTTCGACGATCTCGATGCGCCCGGCCGGTGTGCCCGGCGGTACATGGCCATAGCGGGTGATGACCAGGCCCGACAGCGGCGCATCTGGCGGCCACAGGCGGTTCACCGCCGCGGCCATCGCGCCGCCGGCCTTGCCCGCGCCCAGCACCAGCGTGCGGCCCTTGGGTGGCGGCGGCAAATGCGCGCCGATGATGCTGGCCGGCAGCGCGCGCGCCACCGCGGCGGCGTACAGGGCGCGCAACAACCCGGCCGGGTCTGGAACGGCGTTCGGTGTTGCCGCGCTCATCGGGGTGTTCAGGCCAAGGAGTGCCCGGCCATCAGCTCGATGGCCTTGACCAGCGCGGAATGGTCCAGCGCCGCGTCGCCCTGGCCGGCAACCACCTGCATCAACTGCGCCGTGGCGGCGGTGTTGGGCAGGGCCATGCCCATCGCTTTGGCGCCTTGCAGGGCAATGTTCAGATCCTTCTGGTGCAAGCCGATGCGAAAGCCCGGGTTGAAGGTGCGCTTGATCATGCGTTCGCCATGCACTTCGAGCACCCGGCTGGCCGCAAAGCCACCCATCAGCGCTTGACGCACACGCGCCGGGTCGGCGCCGGCCTTGGCCGCGAACACCAGCGCCTCGGCCACCGCGGCGATGTTCAGCGCCACGATGATCTGGTTGGCCACCTTGGTGGTCTGCCCGGCGCCGCAATCGCCCACATGGGTGATGTGCTGGCCCAGGTGCTGAAACAGCGGCAGCATCTGCGCAAAGGCGGCGTCGCTGGCGCCCACCATGATGCTCAGCGTGCCGCCCTGGGCACCCACCACGCCGCCCGAGACCGGCGCGTCGAGGTATTCGCAACCCAGGGCGCGGATGC
>JAYUQE010000584.1:0-6480 GCA_043756905.1 Burkholderiales bacterium
CACCCAGCGCGCGCGCCAAGGTGGCCAGCAGCGCCGGCGACCCGGGCCTGTTCATCGAAGACTTCTGCAACTGGCAACACAACGCCGCCTACCGCGAGGTGTTGTTCGACTCCGGCCTGGCCGCCGCAGCCGGTGCGCTCACGCAGAGCAGGCGCATCCGCCTGTACCACGACCACATGCTCACCAAGGAGCCGGGCACGCGCCAGCACACGCCGTGGCACCAGGACCAGCCGTACTACAACATCAGCGGCCAGCAGCAATGCAGCATGTGGATTCCGGTGGATGCGGTGCGGCGCCATTCCACGCTTGAATTCGTGGCCGGCTCGCACCGCGGGCCCTGGCTGATGCCACGCAGCTTCATGGACCAGCAGGCAAAGTGGTTCCCCGAAGGCAGCCTGGCGGACTTGCCCGACATCGACGCACAGCGCGGCCAGCACCGCATCATTGGCTGGGCCGTTGAGCCGGGCGACGTGGTGTGCTTTCACATGCTGACCCTGCACGCCGCGGCGGGGGTCGATGGTGATGTGCGCCGGCGCGTGTTCTCGGCCCGCTTCATCGGCGATGATGTGCGCCACGCCCCGCGCGCCTGGAAAACGTCGCCCGAGTTCCCAGGTTTGGCTGACGAATTGCCCGCCGGCGCCGAAATGAATCACCCCCTGTTCCCCGTGCTGTGGGAAAGCAAAACATGACGCTGCATGTGATCGATGCCAACCGCATGGAACCCACGCCTTGGCGCAATGGCGGCGGCACGGCGCGCACCTTGCTCACCTGGCCCAACGCCGACGCACTGCGCGTGCACGTGGCGCTGGCTCGCATTGGCCGCGACGTGGCGTTCTCAGATTACGCCGGCATGCAGCGCTGGTTCATCTCACTCAATGCGCAGCCGGTGCTGCTCAAGCACCGCCAACACCAGCTGGTGCTGAATGTGGACAGCCCGCCCTATGAGTTTGACGGCGGCGACCCGCCGTTTTGCGAGTTGCTGGATGGCCCCATTGATGACATCAGTTTCATGGTGCCGCGCGCCCAGGGCGTAGCCAGCGCCGAGCAAGCCGAGGAAGGCGCCGAGTTCACCCAGCCCGGCACCTGGCGCGGCGCCTACACCGCGCAGGCCGCGGTGTTGTGGGCCGATGGCCTGCAGGTGGCCAACCTGCCCGCACACAGCCTGGCCTGGAGTGCCGACGCTCGCCCGGGGCGCTGGCAACTGCGCAGCGCCGGCCTGCGCTTGCAGGCCTGGTGGCTGCACTATCGTGAGCACTTCGGCGAACAGGTCGGCACATGAAGACCCTGTGGCGCAATGCCAGGCTGTGCACGCTGTCCGGCTCCAGCGGCTGGGGCTTGATCGACCAGGGTGCCTTGTGGGTGGAAGATGAACACATCGCCTGGCTGGGCCCGCAAGCGCAATTGCCAGCCGGGCTTCTGGCTGACCAAACATTTGACTTGAGCGGCGCGTTGGTCACCCCGGGCCTGGTTGATTGCCACACCCACCTGGTCTACGGCGGCCAGCGGGCTGACGAGTTCGAGTTGCGCCTGCAAGGCGCCAGCTACGAAGACATTGCGCGCGCCGGCGGCGGCATCCGCGCTACCGTGGCGGCCACGCGCGCGGCCAGCGAGCACGCCTTGTTCAGCAGTGCCGCGCAACGTGCGCGCACGCTCATGCGTGAAGGCGTGACCACGCTGGAAGTGAAGTCCGGCTACGGCTTGAGCGATGAGCAAGAAGCGCGTTGCCTGCGCGTGGCGCGCCGCCTTGGCGCCGAGTTGCCGCTCGGCGTGCGCACCACCGCCCTGCCTGCACATGCCTTGCCGCCCGAATACGCCGGCCGGGCTGACGACTACATCGACGCCGCCTGTGCCTGGCTGGCCGGCTGGCATGCGCAGGGTCTGGTCGACGCCGTGGATGCGTTTTGCGACACCATCGGCTTCACGCCCGAACAAACCCGGCGCATGTTCGCCGCCGCGCAGCGCCTGGGCCTGCCGGTCAAGTTGCACGCCGAACAACTCAGCGACAGTGGCGGCGCGCAGTTGGCCGCCGGCTTCCAGGCCTTGTCGTGCGACCACCTCGAACACCTGTCACCCGCTGGCGTGGCTGCCATGCGCGCGGCCGGCAGCGTGGCGGTGCTGCTGCCCGGGGCCTTTTACTTTCTGCGCGAAACCAGGCTGCCCCCCGTGCAGGCGCTGCGCGACGCCGGCGTGCCCATCGCCATCGCCAGCGATCACAACCCCGGCTCGTCGCCCGGCCTGTCCTTGCTGTTGATGCTGAACATGGCCTGCACGTTGTTTCGCCTGACGCCTGAAGAGGCGCTGCGCGGGGTCACCGTCAACGGCGCGCGCGCCTTGGGTTTGCACGACCGCGGCCGTCTGGCCGTGGGGCAGCGCGCCGACTTCGCCGTGTACGAGTTGAATCACCCCAACGAGCTGGCCTACTGGTTTGGCCACCACCCTTGCCGCCAAGTGGTGCGAGGCGGGTTGACAGCAGCGCGCTGACAGGCAAGCCGTGACGCCACCGACCTTCACGCTGCACCGCGGCCGCACACCGCTGCTGCTGAGCCTGCCGCACTGCGGCGAAGCCTTGCCTGAATGGTTAACCCCGCGCCTGGTGCCGCGCGCCGCGCAGGTGGAAGACACCGATTGGCACCTCGCCAGGCTCTACGCCTTTGCGCAGGATTTGGGCGCCAGCGTCATCACCCCTGTGTACGGCCGCTACCTGGTGGATTTGAACCGCCCGAGCGACGATCAGCCCATGTACGCCGGCGTCAACAACACCGAGCTGTGCCCGACGCGCTTCTTCACCGGCGAAGACTTGTACCTGCCGGGCCAGGCGCCCGCCCCGGCCGAAGTGCAGCAGCGGGTGCAGCGCTACTGGCAGCCGTATCACGATGCCTTGCGCGGCGAACTGTCGCGGCTGAAGGCCGAGCACGGCCACGCCCTGCTGTTCGATGGCCACAGCATCAGGTCCGAACTGCCTTGGTTGTTCGAAGGCCACCTGCCCGACCTGAACCTGGGCACCGCTAACGGCGCGGCCTGTGCGCCCAGCCTGCGCGCGGCCCTGGCCGATGTATTAAGCGGCCAAAACGACTACACCCAAGTGGTCGATGGCCGCTTCAAGGGCGGCCACATCACCCGCCACCATGGCCGCCCGCATGACGGGGTGCATGCCGTGCAACTCGAAATGTGCTGGCGCTGCTACATGCACGAAGCCCCGCCCCATGCCTGGAGTGAAGAACGCGCCGCCCAGGTGCAGCCGCTGCTGCGCCGGCTGTTGCAGACCCTGCTGGCCTGGAAGCCTGAATGACCGCGGCGCTGTATTGGGCGCCGCAGGCCTGGCTGGCTAACGGTTGGCATGAGTCGGTTTTGCTGCGGGTCGGTGCCGATGGCCTTTGGGCCCACATCTCGCCCGGCGAGGCCGCACCGCCGCAAGCCACGGTGCTGGCCGGCCCGGTGCTGCCCGGCCTGGTCAACGCCCACAGCCACGCCTTCCAGCGCGCCTTCGCCGGCATGAGCGAGCGGCGGGAAAGTGACGATGACGATTTCTGGAGCTGGCGCGAACGCATGTACCGCGTGGCCTTGCGCATCGGCCCCGATGCGCTGCGCGCCATTGCCGCCCAGCTCTATGCCGAACTGCTGGCCGGCGGCTACACCCAGGTCTGCGAATTCCACTACCTGCAGCACCGCGAAGACGGCCAGCCCTATGCCGACCCGCTCACCCTGAGCTGGGCGCTGGCCGATGCGGCGGCGCAGGCCGGCATCGGCCTGACCCTGCTGCCCGTGCTGTACGAACGCGCCGGCTTCGAGCAGCCCACCCTGCGCGCCGAGCAGCGCCGCTTTGCGGCCGATGCGTCGGCGGTGCGCGCGCTGCACCAAGGCATCGCGGCGGCCCGGCGGCCGCTGGTCAATGCCGGCGTGGCGGTGCATTCGCTGCGCGCGGCGCGGCGCGAGTCGATCACCGCACTCACACGCGAACTGGGCGACGTGCCGATCCACATCCACGCGGCCGAACAAACGGCCGAAGTGGTGGATTGCCTGAAGGCCACCGGCTGCCGCCCACTTGAATGGTTAACCCGCCACGCCGGCCTGGACGCGCACTGGCAACTCGTCCACGCCACGCACAGCACGCCGGCAGAAATTGAAGCCGTGGCGCGCAGCGGCGCCGGTGTGGTGCTGTGCCCCAGCACCGAAGCCAACCTGGGCGACGGCCTGTGCGACCTGCCCGGCTGGCTGAACGCCGGCGTGCCGCTGGCGCTGGGCTCGGACAGCCACGTCACGCGCGACTGGGCCGAAGAACTGCGCTTGCTTGAATACGGCCAGCGCTTGTTCAGGCAACAGCGCAACACCAGCGCCAGCGCCGCGGAGCCGGCGACCGCCGCGCGCCTGTTCAAGTGCGTGTTAACGGGCGGCGGCCGCGCCGCAGGGTTCGCGCAATGGGGACTGCAAGCCGGCGCGCGGGCTGACTTGCTGGTGGCCGATGCGCAGGCAGCACCCTTGCTCGGCGTGCCCCCTTCTCACTTGCTCGATGCCATGGTGTTTTCCAGCCCGGCGCGGCTGTGGCAAGACGTGATGGTGGCCGGCCACTGGGTGCTGCGCGGGCATCAAGTGCGGGCTGCGCAGCCCATAGCTGCGAACTTCAGCGTCGCCATGGCAGCGCTGTGGCAAGGCTGAGGACGCCGTTCAACCGGCAGTCGCCCAGTTCTCCAGCCGCAGACCCGGCACGCGCGCGAACTCGCGCGTGTTGTTGCTCACCAGGGTGACGCCCAGGGCTTGCGCATGGGCCGCAATTTGTGTGTCGTAGGGGCCAATGGGCGTGCCCTGCGCGGCCAACCAGGCGCGCAACTGACCGAAGACCCGCGCCGCGTTGTCGTCGTACGGCGCTACTTCCAGTTGAGCCAGAAACCTGGCGAGCGCTTCGCGGTTGCGCGCTGAACCGGTGCGCTCAACGCCAAAGTACAGCTCGCCCGCGGTGACCGCCGAGACGCCCAGGCCCTCAGCCGCATGTTGCCTCAAGCGTGCCAGCACGCCGGCAGGGCGATCGTTGATGGCGTAGATGCAAATGTCGGTATCGAGCAGGTAACGCATCAGCGCCGCACCTTGATGGCGGCACGTTCCTGAGGCGCCGGCTGCTCACGCTCGATCTTCAAGCCGGACTCGAACGCATCGAGCGCTTGCAGCAGCGCCTCGGGCGAAGGCGCAGGGCGCGCGCTGAGCACCACATCATCACCCACCCGGCGCACATGAACTTCGGTGCCGGTAAAGCGAAATTCCTTGGGCAGACGAACAGCTTGGCTGCGGCCGTGACTGAAGAGTTTGGCGGTGGCCATGACAGGTCACAAACAATGGTGGATACCCAGTATCCACCAGTTTGAAGTGAGCCGTCAAACGGGCTCACCAGCCTGTCTTGTCAGATCCGCGCAAAGGTTCTGCTACGCCGGCGCGACGCGATGGCCAACGCCACCAGACCCATGGCTATCAGCGCATAGGTCTCAGGCTCGGGCACCGCCACAGCGACGTCCGCCGTCAGCGGCGTCATCGTGCCGGTGAAGGAACCTGCGGCGGAGAAGGTCAGGCCGGTGATGAAGGCCGTGGCGTTGGCCGGGTCGAGCATGGCGGAGGTTTCAATGCCGGTCACGGTGAACGCGCCCACGCCGCCTTCGGGGAAGAAGAACTGCACCCCCTGGTTGAGGCTGGCGGATTGCGCGCCGGCCAGGGTGTTGACGCTCAGCGTGTACTGGCCGTCGCCAATGTCGGGCAGCAGCACCGACCTGAAATTCGGGTCACCCGCGCCGATGGCGTATTGGTAGCCGATGGCCACCAGCGGGTCGATGAAGGTGGTGCTCGACGGGCCCACGTTTTCAATCGCGAAGTTGTAAACGCCGGCATCGACAGTGGGCAAGTGCACCGACAGCGGCGCCCCGGCGGCCAGCGGCGTGAAGGCGAAATATGAATTCGAGCGACGCAGGATCTGTGCGTTGTTGTTGGTGAAAACCACGTCGCCGCGAGTATCGACCAGCTGGAAATTGATGGTGTAGTTGCCACCGGTGGCCAGGGCCAGGCCGGTGCTCAGCGTGGCCGGCAGCGTGTACGAGCCTGTCGTGGGGTTGACCGCCACGCTGTGGATGATGTCCACAGCGCCCGTGACCGGGTTGACCTTGCTCTTGTCGAACACCTGAACCCGGATGCCATCCGGCGTGAAACCGCCCGGAACGACCCACGAGATGGTGGGCGTGCTGCCACTGCCGCTGACGGTGACTGACACCGGGAATGGCACCTTCTGCTCGGCGCCGAACAAGGTGGGCGTGGCCACCGAAAGGGTGTTGGTGCCGCGTGCGAAGTTGAGCGTCCAGGCACCCAGGCGATCGGCTGAAAACGCCGGCCCCCGGCTGCAAAAATTCGGATCCACTGTGAGCGGGCTGCATGGAAACGGGACTGCGCTGAAGCCGGTGGGCGCGTACAGATAGCCCAGCGATACGCCAGCCGAGCCACCGGCAACAT
>JAYUQE010000585.1:0-2474 GCA_043756905.1 Burkholderiales bacterium
GCCCGGCCGGCTGGAGCAACTGTTCGTGCAACCCGGCCAAGCCGTGGCCGCGGGCGCGCCGCTGTTCCGGCTTGACGCTGAAGCCGAAGGCGCGGCGCGTGACGAAGCCCGCGCCCGCGTGAATAGCGCCCAGGCCCAGGCCGCCAACCTTGGGCGCGGCCGGCGCCAGCAGGAAGTGGCGGTCACCCAGGCCCAGCTCGCCCAGGCGCGCGCGCAGGTGGAACTGGCACGCAGTGAACTGCGGCGCGAGCAGCAGTTGGTGGCGCAGGGCTTCGTGGCCCGGGCGCGGGTGGAAGACGCGCAAACGGCGCTCACCCAAGCCAACGCCAAAGTGGCTGAACTCAACGCGGCCATGCAAGTGGCGCAACTGCCGGCGCGCACGCAAGAGCGCAACGCCGCCGCCGCCCAGGCCGAAGCCGCCAGCCAGGCGCTGCGCCAAAGCACCTGGCGCATGCAGCAGAAACAGCAAGCCGCGCCGGCCGCGGGGCAGGTGGCCGACACGTACTTTCGTGTGGGCGAATACGTGAACGCCGGCCAGCCGGTGCTGGCCTTGCTGCCGCCGGCCAACTTGCTGGCACGCTTCTTCGTGCCGCAGGCCGAACTGGCCACGCTGGCGCTGGGCCAGGCAGTGAGCCTGCACTGCGATGGTTGCGGCGCGCCGCTGGCCGCGCGCATCAGCCGCATCGCCACCGCGCCCGAGTACACGCCGCCGGTGATCTATTCCAATGCGCAAAAGGCGCGCCTGGTGTTCATGCTCGAAGCCCGGCCTGAAGCGGCCGACGCCACGCGCCTGCGCCCCGGGCAACCGTTGCAGGTGCAGCGGGCGGTTAAGTGATGGGCGATGGGCGATGACGTGACTGCGACTGGGACCGCAACCGCGACCGCGACCGCAACAGATTGGGCCATCGACGTGCGCGGCCTGACCAAGCGCTACGGCGGCCGCGCGGTGGTTGACGACGTCGCCTTGCAAGTACGCCCCGGCCGCATCTGCGGCTTCCTGGGGCCCAACGGCAGCGGCAAGACAACTACCATCCGCATGCTGTGCGGCCTGCTGCGGCCCGATGCCGGTGCAGGCACTTGTTTGGGCCTGGACATCCTCAAGCAGGCCACCGCCATCAAGCGGCAAGTCGGCTACATGACGCAGCGTTTCGGCTTGTATGAAGACCTGTCGATCCGCGAAAACCTCAGCTTCATTGCCCGGCTTTTCGGCGTGCCGGGCCGCGCCGCGGCGGTGGACGCTGCCTTGCAGCGCCTGGGCCTGGTCGAACGCCAGCAGCAACTGGCCGGCACGCTTTCTGGTGGCTGGAAGCAGCGCCTGGCGCTGGCCGCGTGCCTGATCCACGAGCCGCGCCTGTTGCTGCTCGACGAGCCCACCGCGGGCGTGGACCCGAAGGCCCGGCGCGAGTTCTGGGATCACATCCACCGCCTGGCCGGCGAAGGCATCACCGTGCTGGTGTCCACCCATTACATGGACGAAGCGGCACGCTGCGACGAGCTGGTGTTCATCGCCTACGGCCGCGTGCTGGCGCATGGCAGCGAGACCGACATCGTGGCCGCCAGCGGCTTGCCGCTCACGCCAAACCCGCCCAACCTGGAAGAAGCGTTCATCAGCTTGATCGACCAGGCGCAGGACAACTTTGCTGTGACCACTGTGAAAGCCGCGGCGCCATGATGTTGTCGCTGAACCGCCTGGCCGCGGTCTTCATCAAGGAGCTGCAGCAAATGCTGCGCGACCGCCTCACCTTCGCCATGGCGGTGGGCGTGCCGGTGCTGCAACTGGTGCTGTTCGGCTACGCCATCAACACCGACCCGAAAGGCCTGCCCACCGCGCTGGTGGTGGCTGATTCCGGCGTGCTGGCGCGCAGCTTGGGCGTTGCGTTGCAAAACAGCGGCTACTTCCGCATCACGCACACACCGGCCGGCGAAGCCGAGGGCGACGCGCTGCTGGAACGCGGCGAGGTGCAGTTCATGGTCGTAATCCCGGGCGACTTCACGGCCAAGGTGCTGCGCGGCCAGCAGCCCGCGGTGCTGGTGAGTGTGGACGCCACCGACCCGGCGGCTTCGGGCAACGCGATTGCGGCGCTGAACGTGCTGGCCGGCACGGCGCTGCGGCACGACCTGGTGGGCCCCTTGCTGCCGGCCGCCGCCGCGGCCGCGCCGTTCGAGCTGCGCATCCACCGCCGCTACAACCCCGAGGGCTTGAGCCGCTACAACATCGTGCCCGGGCTGATCGGCACCATCCTCACCATGACGATGGTCATGCTCACCGGCTTGGCCATGACGCGCGAACGCGAGCGCGGCACCATGGAAAACCTGCTCGCCACGCCGGTGCGGCCGATCGAGGTGATGGTGGGCAAGATCATGCCCTATGTATTTATCGGTTATGTGCAACTGGCCGTGATCCTGGCCGCGGCGCTGTGGCTGTTCGAGGTGCCCATGGCCGGCAGCTTCACGCTGCTGATGGGCATGATCGG
>JAYUQE010000586.1:0-6465 GCA_043756905.1 Burkholderiales bacterium
CCTCGGGCATCAGCGTGTGGTTGGTGTAGCTGAACACCTGCTGCGTGGTGGCCCACGCCTGGGCCCAGGGCACGGCATGGTCGTCGCACAGCACGCGCATCAGCTCGGCCACGCCGATGGCCGGGTGGGTGTCGTTCAGGTGGATGGCCACCTTGTCGGCCAGGTTGGCCAGGCTGCCGTGCTCGGCCAGGTGGCGCGCCACGATGTCTTGCACCGAAGCGCTGGTGAAGAAGTATTCCTGGCGCAGCCGCAGTTCGCGCCCGGCCGGCGTGCTGTCGTTGGGGTACAGCACCCACGAGATGTTCTCAAACTGGTTCTTCACCTCGGCGGCGCGCGCATAGTCACCGCTGTTGAAGGCGTTCAGGTCGATGTGGCTGGGCGCGGCGGCCTTCCACAGCCGCAGCGTGCTGACTTTTTGCGTGCCGTGGCCGGGCACCACCATGTCGAAGGCCTTGGCGCTGACTTCTGCGCCTGCACGCCAGATCGACCGATCGCCCTGCTGCTCGACCCAACCGCCAAAGCGCACCGGAAAGCTGATGTCAACGCGCGGAAATTCCCACGGCGTGCCGTCGGCCAGCCAGGGGTCGGGGTGCTCGACCTGGCGGCCTTCCTGGATGCTTTGCGCAAACATGCCGTATTCGTAGCGGATGCCGTAGCCGAACGAGGGCAGGCCCAGCGTGGCCATCGAATCCAGGAAGCATGCCGCCAGGCGCCCCAGGCCGCCATTGCCCAGGCCGGCGTCGGGCTCCAGTGCGGCCACGTCTTCCAGCGTGGCGGCGTGGGCCTGCATGGCTTGTCGCGCATGAGGTTCCAGGTCAAGCGCGGCCAGGGCATTGGAAAGCGTGCGCCCGATCAGGAATTCCATCGAAAGATAGTTCACGCGGCGCTGGCCACGCTGCTGCGCCTGCGTGGCCACCCAGCGGCGCGACAGTTCTGGGCGCACCCACTGCGACACTGCCGCCAGCAGTTGGGCTGGCGTGGCTTGGTCAGGGCTGACGCCGACCTGGTGCAGGAGTTGAAAGTCGAGATCGGCGGCAGCGCCAAGTTCAGATGTCAATGAACGGGTATTCACCACAGCGACGCCAGAGTTGAAGAATGGCAAAGTATCGCTGCGCCGAGGGCCCGAAAACAGGGCATGAAGCGCGGCGTTCACCGCGCTGTTGGGGCAACCCGACTACGTAGTCGGCGCCGAACATTCACCCATGACACTGACCGGAGAGCCGCCCATGCCCGACTTGGACCTTGCCCGCAACTTTGACCTGCCCAAGCGCACCGTCGCCTTGGTACTCGCCGGCGGGCGCGGCAGCCGGCTGCATGCGCTGACCGATCGGCGCGCCAAGCCGGCGGTTTACTTCGGTGGCAAGTTCCGCATCATCGACTTCGCGCTGAGCAACTGCCTGAATTCGGGCATTCGCCGCATCGGCGTCATCACGCAATACAAGAGCCACAGCCTGTTGCGCCACTTGCAACGTGGCTGGGCCTTCATGAAGACCGAGATGAACGAGTTCGTCGACCTGCTGCCCGCGCAGCAGCGCCAGGGCGACGAGCGCTGGTACGAAGGCACGGCCGATGCGGTGAGCCAGAACCAGGACATCCTCGATGGCTACGAGGCCGACTACGTGGTGGTGCTGGCCGGCGACCACATCTACAAGATGAACTACGCCCTGATGCTGGCCGACCATGCCGCGCACGGCCGGCCGTGCACGGTGGGCTGCATCGAGGTGCCGCGCAGCGAGGCGCAAGCCTTTGGTGTGATGGCGGTGGATGAAGCGCGCGTCATCACCAGCTTCACTGAAAAACCAGCCGAACCCGCGGCCATGCCCGGCCAGCCGGAAACGTCGCTGGCCAGCATGGGCATCTATATCTTCGATGCCAAGTACCTGTACGAGCAACTCAAGCGCGACATGACCGACCCGGCTTCGTCGCACGACTTCGGCAAGGACATCATTCCGCACGCCGTGCGCAACGGCTGCGCCGTGGCGCACCCGTTCAGCATGAGCTGCGTCGGTCAGAAGCCCGGCCTGGAGGCCTATTGGCGCGATGTGGGCACGATCGACGCCTACTGGGACGCCAACATCGACCTCACCGCCACCGACCCGCTGCTCGACATGTACGACCGCGATTGGCCGATCCTGACCTACCAGCCGCAGCTCGCGCCGGCCAAGTTCGTGCACAACGCCGACGACCGGCGCGGCATGGCCATCGAGTCGCTGGTCTCGGGCGGCTGCATCATTTCCGGCCGCTTGTTCCGCTCAGTGCTGTTTTCCAGCGTGCGTGTGCATTCGTTCGCCTTGGTGAACTGGGCGGTGCTGTTGCCCGGGGTGCAGGTGGGCCGCGGTGTGCGCCTGCACCAATGCGTGATCGACCGCGGTTGTGTGCTGCCCGACGGCCTGGTCATCGGCGAAGACGCGGCGCTCGATGCGCAGCGTTTCTTCGTCACACCCAAGGGCGTGACCCTGGTCACGCAGACCATGCTCGACAAGCTGTCATGAGGGTCTTGCACGTCGGTGCCGAGGTCTTCCCGCTGGTCAAGACCGGCGGGCTGGCCGATGTGCTGGGCGCGCTGCCGAGCGCGCTGGTAGCGCAGGGCGCACAGGTGCGGCTGCTGCTGCCGGGCTTGCCACCGATCATGGATGCGCTGGCCGGCGCGCATGTGCTGTGCGATCTGAGCCAGGCCTTTGGCGCGGCCCGGGTGCGTGTGCTGCGCGCGCAAATGCCGCTGCTGGGCTTGCCGGTGTATGTGGTCGATGCGCCGTTTCTGTACCGCCGCCGCGGCGGTCCGTACCAGGCCGAAGACGGCACCGAATGGGGCGACAACCTGCAGCGCTTCGGCCTGCTGGGTTGGGTGGCGGCGCAACTGGCCTGCGGCGGGGTCGATGCCGATTGGGCGCCGCAAGTCGTGCATGCCCACGACTGGCATGCCGCGCTGGCCTGCGCCTACCTGGAGCCGCTGCACGCGGCGCGCAGCGTGGCCACCGTGTTCACCATCCACAACCTGGCCTTCCAGGGCTTGTTCCCGCTGCAAGACGGCGCCTTGCTCGGCCTGCCGGCGCGCTTCATGCAACCGGCGGCACTCGAATACCACGGCCAGCTTTCGTTCATGAAGGCCGGGCTGAAGTTTGCTGATGCCATCACCACCGTGAGCCCGAGCTATGCCCAGGAGATGACCACGGCCGAATTTGGTGCCGGCCTGGACGGCGTGATCCGCAAGCGCGCGGCCGATGTGACCGGCATCCTCAACGGCATCGACACCGCGGTGTGGAACCCGGCCAGCGACCGCGCGCTGGCCCAGACCTACAGCGCCGAACACCTGGCCGGCAAGGTGGCGTGCAAGGCCGCCTTGCAGCGCGAGGCCGGCCTGCAAGCCGACCCGCGCCAGCCGCTGCTGGCCATGGTCAGCCGCTTGACCACGCAAAAGGGTGTGGATCTGCTGCTGGCCGCCATGGGCCGCTTCTTGCAGCAAGGCGTTCAGCTCGTGGTGCAGGGCAGCGGTGACGCCGAGCTGGTGGCGGCGCTGCACGCCCTGGCCGCCGCGCACCCGGGCCAGGTGGGCCTGTTCGTGGGCTACGACGAAGCCCGCGCGCACCGCGTGATCGCCGGCGCCGACATGATCCTCGTGCCCTCGCGCTTCGAGCCCTGCGGCCTGACCCAGCTCTATGGCCTGCGCTACGGCACGCTGCCCGTGGTGCGCCGCGTCGGCGGCCTGGCCGACACCGTGGTGGATGCCAGCGACGCTGCGCGCCGTGCGCACCGCGCCACCGGCTTTGTCTTCGATGAAGCCACGCCCGTGGCGCTGGCGTTGGCGCTGGAGCGCGCACTGGCCTGCTGGCACGACGCCGCCGGTTGGCGCGCCTTGATGCAAACCGCCATGACGCGCGACTTTTCCTGGGCCGGGCCGGCGCGCGAATACCTGGGGCTGTACCAGCAACTGGTGCTGGGCCTGGCGCCGGGTGTGGCGTCGGGTGCGACCTCTGGTGTGACGGCGGGTTAGTCAGCTTGAGCCTGCGGTTTGGTTGATGTGACGCCACATCAGTCACACTGGGCCATTCAGACGAGGGTCCGACATGCGCCAACCTAAACAGCCCGAACCGATCGCACCGCGCGACATTAACGCCGCCGTGCCCGACACCGCGCCGATCACGCGCCGCCGCTTCGTGCGCGACGGCGCACTGGCGGGCGCCGCGCTGGGCATGCTGGGCGCCAGCCTGTCCGCTTGCGGCGGCGGCACCACGCCCGAAGGCACGTTCGGCCACGGCGTGGCCAGCGGCGACCCGCTGGCCGACCGCGTCATGCTCTGGACCCGCGTCACGCAAAACACCACCGCGTCGATCGACGTGGGCTGGGAGGTCGCCCGCGACGCGCTCTTCGCCAGCGTGGTGGCCTCGGGCAGCGCCACCACCAGCGCCGCGCGCGACTTCACCGTCAAGGTCGACGCCGGCGGCTTGCAGCCGGGCACCGCCTACCACTACCGTTTCCGCTTCGGTGCCGAGCTGTCGCCCACCGGGCGCACCAAGACCCTTCCTGTCGGCGCGAGCAGCGCGGTGGGTCAGGTGCGCCTGGCGGTGATGAGCTGCGCGGCCTATCCGGTGGGCCAGTTCCACGCCTACGCCGACGCGGCGCGGCGCGGCGACATCGACGCCGCCGTGCTGCTGGGCGACTACATCTACGAATCCGACCTGAGCCGCGGGCTCGAATTTGCCTCGCGCCTGTTGGGCCGCAACTGGGAACCCGATCGCGAACTGATCACGCTGCAGGACTACCGCGAGCGTCACGCTTTCTACCGCGGCGACTTCGACCTCAAGGCCATGCACGCCGCGATGCCGGTGATCGCGGTGTGGGACGACCACGACCTCATCAACGGCATCTGGCGCGACGGCGCGAGCGCGCACGACCCAAGCAAGGGCAGTTTCAGCGCACGGCGCGCAGCGGCGATGCAGGCGTTCCATGAATGGCTGCCGATCCGCCTGTCCGACCCGGCGGCGCCAGCCAAGATCTACCGCCGCTTCGACTTCGGCAGCCTGGCCACGCTGCACATGCTTGATGCACGCGCGATCGGCCGCGACGCACAGGCATCGCGCGCAGACCATCTGAGCGGCGCCACCGCCAGCGCGACGCGGCAGATGCTGGGCGCCGAGCAAGCGGCCTGGCTGGATGCCGGGCTGCAAGCCTCGAATGCGACCTGGCAGTTGCTCGGCTCGCAGGTCTGGATGGGGCGCATGCACCTGCCGCTAAGTGTGCTCGACAACTTCAACGAAGACGCCATCGCGGCGTTCCTGCTGGCACAGTCCACCCCGCCGGCCGCGCGCAGCAGCGCCCAACAGGCGCTGGTGGCGCAGCCGCGCGCGCCGTTCAAGTCCGATACCTGGGACGGCTACCCCGCAGCGCGCGAGGCGGTGTTCGCCACCGCGCGCCGGCTCGACAAGAACCTGGTCGTGCTGGCCGGCGACTCGCACAACGCCTGGGCCAGCGACTTGAAAGACGCCAGCGGCGCCGCAGTCGGGGTCGAGTTCGCGACGCCCTCGGTCACCTCAGCCGGGCTTGAACTCGAATACCCGCGTATCACACGCCAGTTCCTGGCCGAATCCTTCGTCAAGATGGTGTCCGACCTGCGCTACGCCGAGACCAGCGACCGCGGCTACCTGCTCGTCACGCTGACCCCGGCGCAGGCGCAGGCCGACTGGGTCTTCGTCAGCTCGGTGTTCGACAACGACTTCAATTCGAGCGTCGGGCGCAGCCTGGCCACGCTTCCCGGCGCGGCCAACCGCAAGATCAAGGAGGTTTGATCGGTCAGCGTGCAGCGCTGCGGCGACGCCCGGTGCCCAGCGGCGCCGGCGCCGCATCAACCGCTGTTCTTGGGCTCATCAAACCCGGGCCAGCAGCGAGCGCGCCTGGGTCAGCAAGCGCAGGGCGCCCAGCGCTTCGAAGGCCCGCGCGGCCTGGCTCAGTGCCGGCTCCGCGCCGGGGCCCAGGCGGGCGATTTCGAGTTGCGCGCGCGCCTGCTCGAAGCGCATGTCCAGCTCCTGTGCCAACTGCAAGGCCTTCTGCATGCTGGCCAGGGCAGAGGCCGCGTCGCCCCGGGCAGCAAGCAGACGCCCAGCCAGCAGCGCGGCACGTGGCCGCACATTGCCAAAGGTGCGCGCCAGCTTGGCCAGCGCCTTGCAACCGCGCTGCGCCTGGGCCAGCCAGTCGGCGTGCGCTGCGTCGGCGCCGGCACCCGCTCCCGCTCCCGCATTAACTCCCGCATTAACTCCCGCACCATCAAGCAAGTCGATGAACACCTCGGTGGCGTTGGCACCAAAGGCAACCCAGTAGTAGCCGGCAGGTGTTTGGCGCGTGATCGCGTCGAGCACCTGGCGCGCGGCGCCGGCGGCGTCGCTCAGGCGGCCTTGCCGCAGCCGCACCTGCGCCGTGGCTTGCAGCTTGTCCAGCGTGCTGCTGCCGTCGCTGGCCGCGGTGGGCACGGCC
>JAYUQE010000587.1:0-6461 GCA_043756905.1 Burkholderiales bacterium
TACCAGGCTGCCGGCGCCGAAGTGGCCACCTCACTGGGTGCCGCCCTGCAGCGCCTGCACGACGCCGACAAGGTGTTCGTGATCGGCGGCGCCGAGGTCTACGCCCAGGCCCTGCCGCTGGCTGATGAATTGCTGCTCACCGAAATCGACCGCGACTTTCACGGCGACGCCTACTTTCCCGCGCTGCCCGCTGGCTGGGTGGAAGTGCAGCGCGAAGCCCACCAGGCCGCCGCGCCGAACGACTTCGGCTTTGCGTTCGTGACCTACCGAAAGGCGGGTTAGCCGTCATGGCGGTAGGGGGGGTGTAGGCTTCGCTTCTGTGATGCTGCGGTGAGCGGCCCAGCAGGCTACGCGGCCTTTCGCGGTGGAAACCACCACCAGACGGCCAACACCAGCCCCCCAAAAGCCGAGTACACAAGCGTAAAGAGCCAGGTTGGCGCCTCATGGAAGAGAAGCTGATGCACCCAGTGTTCAATGAAACCCGTCGTGTATTCAGTCGTGCCTGCCTGAAGCCTAAGCCAAGACTCAAACGTAGTCAGAGGGCAAGTCTGCCCGAGCCATGCCTGTAAAACGACCACTGCGATGGCTCCAACATGAAGCCAGCGGAATTGCAGTGTGTTGACCCAAAGCCACGCCCTGAAGTTGCCAACGACGATTGCAACGAGGCCGCCAACGACGAAGACCACGATTGCCAAGTGCAGCACCAGTACGAGGTCCGCGAGAGCTTGGTACACGGCCGGTTCTTCAAGTCCAAGGGGTGACGCCTAACGTCCGGCTTCAGCCGCGCCGCGCTCGTGGCGCGTGGCGCTGCAAGCCGTTGTTCGGTGGCGTGCGTCGAAGTTGATCCATACCTTCCCCCAAAGGACAAGCTTGTCGAGCCAGTCTACGCCCCAGCCGGTCCAGAATTAGGCTCAGCCTGTCGCCAACGCGCCGTCGAACGTTCGAGCTAAGCTGCGGGTCGGTTTGAATGATGTGCGACGCTGGCCAGAGCACCACGACCGTGCGCAATCTTGACAACCCGCAAGGCCGGCGTGGCATGCTTGCCTATCGTGTTGGCCTCACGCGCTGGCCCATGGCCTGCGCTTTGATCGACAAACCTGTCCGGCAGGAGATGTGACCATGACCAGGCTGCTCGTCCCTGCCTTCGTCGCCGCTTTCCTGGCTTGCGGTATGGCCGGCGCGAGCGCGGCCAATGAAGCCGCCAGTGCCCCTGGGACACCGGCCGTACGGGTACGCGATTTCGGCGGCGACCACTTCGTGCTGGGCGGCGCGCCGCGCATCGAGCAGCCGGTGAGTGGCGACCTGTTCGTGGCCGGCGGCAACGTGGACGTCGATGCCCCGGTGGCCGGCGACGCCGTGGTGGTGGGCGGCAACCTGCGCCTGGCCGGCGCGGTGGGGCGCAATGTCTATGCGGCCGGCGGGCGCGTGGTCATTGAGGCCCCGGCCGGCCACAACCTGCGCCTGGCCGGCGGCCAGATCGAGCTGCGCCCGAAGGCAACGGTGGCCGGCAACCTGAGCGTCTTTGGCGGCCAGATCACGCTGCGCTCGGCGGTCAAGGGCAGTGTGCAGGTCGGCGGCGGGCGGGTGTTCATCGATGCGCCGATTGACGGCGACGTTGTCGGCGGCGCCGGCCAGCTTGAACTGGGGCCCAATGCACGCATCGGCGGCAAGCTCAGTTACCGCAGCGGCAACACGCTCATCCGCGACCCCGCCGCGCAAGTGGCCGGCGCGGTGGAACAGTTGACCGTACCGCTGGGCGCCTCGGCCCCCGCGCCCCAGCGCAAGCGGCACATGGAGCGTGAAGGCCGCTCGCACTTTGCCTTTACCGGCGGCAGCATCGTCTGGAGCCTGGGCCTGATGTTGCTGGCCGCGGTGCTGGTGGCGGCGCTGCCCGCCACCGCACTGCGCGTGGCCGGCACCTGGCGCAGCCGTTTCGGGGCCAGCCTGTTGTGGGGCTTCATCGTGCTGGTGTGCTGGCCGGTGGGCGCTGTGCTGTTGCTCATCACGCTCATCGGCGCGCCTGTGGCACTGGTGGCCATATTGCTGTACCCGGTGCTGCTTTTATTGGGCTATGTCAGCAGCGGTGTGGCGCTCGGCCAATGGGCATTGCAGCGCGCCAAGCCCGAGGCCACGGCGCAGCCCAACTGGCGCATCGGCTTTGCCGCGCTCGGCGTCTTGGCCTTGGCCTTGTTAGCCTGGGTGCCGCTGCTGGGCATGCTGGTGGCGCTGCTGGCCGTGTTGGCAGGGCTGGGGGCAATGGCCTTGCAGTTTCAGCGCGCTGAGCAGCTAAGCCCGCAAGCGCCGCTGTGAACAAAAACGCCCGCAGGCGCGGGCGTTTTCATTGGAGGAGAGGGAGGGATTCGGTCACGTCCCGCTACCCCGGCCGGGCTTGCAGGCCCGGCCTTTCGAATCCCGATCGCACGCTCGCGCGTGCTCCCCTCTCCCCCAACAAAAACGCCCGCATGTGCGGGCGTTTTCATTGGAGGAGAGGGAGGGATTCGAACCCTCGGAACCTTGCGGTTCGCCTGATTTCGAGTCAGGTACATTCGACCACTCTGCCACCTCTCCAGGTGTCTGATCGCGCGGTTCGGGCGCATGCGAAGGGCACGATTCTATCGGATCAAACGCGCAACTCCGTGGCCCCGCCCATGTAGGAACGCAAGGCCGCCGGCACCTCGATGCTGCCATCGGCGCGCTGGTAGTTTTCAAGCACCGCCACCAGCGCGCGGCCCACCGCCAGGCCAGAGCCGTTCAACGTGTGCACCAGTTCTGTCTTACCGTGCGCATTGCGAAAACGCGCCTGCATGCGCCGCGCTTGAAACGCCTCGCAGTTGCTCACTGAACTGATTTCGCGGTAAGCGTTCTGGCCCGGCAGCCACACTTCCAGGTCGTAAGTCTTGGTGCTGCCAAAACCCATGTCGCCGGCGCACAGCGTGACCACGCGGTACGGCAGCGCCAGCTTTTGCAGAATCGCTTCGGCATGGCTGAGCATCTCTTCGAGCGCGGCGTAGCTGTGTTCGGGTTGCACGATCTGCACCATCTCGACCTTGTCGAACTGATGCTGGCGAATCATGCCGCGCGTGTCGCGCCCGGCGCTGCCGGCTTCAGCTCGGAAACAAGGACTATGTGCAGTGAGCTTGACGGGCAATGCGTTCATTTCAAGAATTTGGCCTCGCACGCTATTGGTGAGAGTTACCTCAGACGTTGGTATGAGAAATTGCTCGGGGCCTAGTTCGAGTCGGGCCACCGTCTCTTCCTCACGATACGCTCGCAAAAAGTGATCAAGTTGTTCCTCTGTATGGTCTGTTTCCAGACGCACACCGCGGGCATCCAATGCGAGATGGGTACGCACCAAAATGTCCGCAGTCACCGCTTCTCTTCCCGTCCACACCGAGAACAAGTCATCCTCGAACTTGGGCAACTGACCCGTGCCTTCGAGCACCTCCCGGTTCACGATGTAGGGCGTGTAGCACTCGGTGTAGCCATGCTCGGTGGTCTGCACGTCCAGCATGAACTGCGCCAGCGCGCGGTGCAGCCGCGCCACCGGGCCGCGCAGGAAGCTGAAACGCGCGCCGCTCAGGCGCGCGCCGGTGTCGAAATCGAGCCCCAGCGGCGCGCCCAGGTCGACATGGTCCTTGGGCGTGAAGGCGAATTCGCGCGGCGTGCCCCAGCGCTTGAGTTCAACGTTGGCTGATTCATCGCTGCCCAGCGGTACGCTGTCATGCGGCAGGTTGGGCAGGCCCATCAGCATGCCATCAAGCTGCGTCTGGATGGCTTGCAGGCGCTGGGCGCCGCTTTGCAGTTCAGCGGCAATCTGGCTCACCTGATTCATCAAGTCCGCGGCATCCTCGCCTTTGCCCTTGCGCTGGCCGATCTGTTTGCTCAAGGAATTGCGCTGCGCTTGCAGCGCTTCGGTGCGCATCTGCACGCCCTTGCGCTCGGCCTCGAGCGCGGCGTACAGCTCCACGTCGAGAAAGGGTTGTGGGTTCTTGCGAGTTTGCAGGCGGTTGACAACCTGGCCAAGGTCGCGGCGCAGCAAGCTGATGTCGAGCATGATCTTCTTCCAGTAAGCGATTTCAAACGTTAATGTCGCGCGCGGCGCGCGAAGCGGGGCGAAGCGGGGCGAAACGAGGCCAGCGCAAATGCGCTTCAGGATCGCCCTGCGGCCTGCATGCTCTTGTCGCCCAGGCCCAGCGGCAGCGGGAAGTGGGTGTGCTCCTTCACGCCGTCCATATTGCGCACGCTCACGGCGCCGAGTTCGCGCAGGCGGTCAATCACCTGGCGCACCAGGATGTCGGGCGCCGAGGCGCCGGCCGTGAGGCCCACGCAGCGCTTGCCTTCGAACCAATGCGCCTTCAGGTCGGCTGCCGTGTCCACCATGTAGCCCGGCGTGCCCAGGCGCTGCGCCACTTCGCGCAGGCGGTTGCAGTTGCTGCTGCTGGGGCTGCCCACCACCACCACCACATCCACCAGCGGCGCCAGCAGTTTCACCGCGTCTTGCCGGTTCTGCGTGGCGTAGCAGATGTCCTGCATCTTGGGTTCGCGCACATGCGGGAAGCGGGCCTTCACCGCGGCCAATATCTCGGCCGCGTCGTCCACGCTCAAGGTGGTTTGCGTCACCACCGCCAGGCGCTCGCCGCGCGGCTGCGCGTGGGCCACGCCGGCCACGTCTTCCACCAGGTAGATGCCCTGGCTCAACTGGCCCATGGTGCCTTCCACCTCGGGGTGGCCCTTGTGGCCGATCATGATGAATTCATAGCCTTCGCGCGCCAGCTTGGCCACTTCGACATGCACCTTGGTCACCAGCGGGCAGGTGGCGTCGAACACCCGGAAGCCGCGCGCATCGGCCTCGTCGCGCACCGCCTTGCTCACGCCGTGGGCACTGAACACCAGCGTGGCGCCAGGCGGCACATCGGCCAGGTCTTCGATGAAGATCGCGCCCTTGGCCTTCAGATCAGCCACCACGTAGGTGTTGTGCACGATCTCGTGGCGCACGTAGATGGGCGCGCCGAACTTCTTCAGCGCGCGCTCGACGATTTCAATGGCGCGGTCAACGCCCGCGCAGAAGCCCCGCGGCTCGGCCAGCACCACCTCGTTCAAACCTTTGACCATCGGGCTGGCCTCATCACGCTCGTTCGTCACATCACACCAATCACATCACACCAATCAGTTGCACTTCAAAGCTCACGGCCTGGCCGGCCAGCGGGTGGTTGAAGTCGAACAGCAGCCACTCACCGCCGTCTTCACGCACGACACCGCTAAAGCCCTGGCCGGCATAACCGCTGCCTCCATCCGGCGCGGGGAATTGCACCACATCACCCACCTGGTAGCGCGCGTCGGGGTCGCCCAGCTCGTGCAGCAAGGCCAGCTTCACGCGCTGCATGAGTTGCGGGTTGCGCGCGCCGAAAGCCACGCCGGCATCGAGCGCCATGACCTCATGCGCGCCTTCGGCCAGGCCGAGCAGGCGCGCCTCGATGGCCGGGGTGAGCTGGCCCTGGCCCAGCGCCAGCGTGGCGGGCTTGCCGGCAAAGGTGTTCACCAGGTCCGCCCCATCGGGGCCGGCCAGGCGGTAGTGCAGGGTCAGGAACGAGCCTGGCTCGACAAGGTTCACGGTGGGGGTGGGCGCTGCGTCGTGCGCGCGCCGGTGGCATAGACTGGCGCGCATTTTACGAGGCTGCCCTGCCCGGCCTGCGCTGCCCACAACACTTCCCACCACGCTGCCCACCATGTCACTCAAAGATCTGCCCGCTGCCCAGCGCCCGCGCGAGCGCATGCGCAGCCATGGCGCGGCGGCGCTGAGCGATGCCGAACTGCTGGCCCTGCTGCTGCGCACGGGCTACAAGGGCACCGGCGTGCTGGCCCTGGCTGAAAGCGTGCTGGCGCGGTTTGGCGACTTTGGCACCCTGCTGCATGCGGGGGCCGATGAACTCAAGCTGGTCAAGGGCCTGGGCCCGGCCAAGCGCGCCGAGGTGCAGGCCGTGCTTGAACTGGCGCGCCGCGCGCTGGCGCAAACGTTGCAAGCCCAGCCCGTGTTCGATGCGCCGCAGAAGGTGAAGGACTACTGCGCGCTCAAGCTGGCCGGCCTGCCCTACGAGGTGTTTGCGGTGCTCTTTCTCGATGCCCAGAACCGCCTGCTGCGCATGGAAGAAATGTTTCGCGGCACGCTCAGCCAGACCAGCGTGTACCCGCGCGAGGTGGCCAGGCGCGCCTTGCAGCTCAACGCCGGCGCGGTGATCGTCAGCCACAACCACCCTTCCGGCGTGGCCGAGCCGTCGCGGGCCGATGAACTGATCACACAGAACCTGAAGGCGGCATTGCGGCTGATCGACGTGCAGTTGATCGATCACCTGATCGTGGCGCGTGCGGGCATCGTGTCCTTCGCCGAGCGGGGCCTGTTGTGAACCTGAGCGCCTTGGCCCACTTGCGCGCCACCTTGCTGCGTCAGCGGGAAGACGAGCAGC